>CAYMWT010000103.1:0-7815 GCA_964394055.1 uncultured Oscillospiraceae bacterium | reverse complement strand
GTTATGCCATTTGGAATGTCCGGACATGGTATCTCTATCCTTTCTGGAATGAATTGATGAAATTTCCACGCGCTTTCCGGAAAGCATGAAGCGCGCATGGACATATGCATCGGCTTCCTCCTAAGGGGCGGAAAACCGGCATATAAAATCACGTTACTGGGAAGGCAAGGTCTTCACAGTAAATCAGCCCATCTATTTTACCAGATCCTTTTGGGAAAATCAATATGAAAAGAGAACTTTTTCGCTTTTTTTGAGGGCTGTTCTAGGAGGCTGGGTAAATGTTCAGATCCTGCGTGATGGTTTCGATTTCGGAAAGGGGAACGCCTGTATCCGTGACACGGTTCGCGGGATCCAGATAGTCAGCGGTCAGACTGCCCCTTGGGACGCAGAGGGTGTTGCGCCAATATCCTTCAACGGAGCGGGTGGTGACAAGACAGTAGTCCTGGGGGTTGCGGAAAAAGTCCAGCAGAAATTCCCGGCGTTTGGGAAAATAGTCGGTAAAAAGATCATAATAATGGGAAAGAGACGCGGGATCGTGGGTGGGTACGCTGCCGGAGAAGGAAGGAGAGGTCTTCCACCTTCGGATGTCGCAATCCCGGGAATGGGTGATATTCTCTATATCCTGAAGCATATGGGAGGACAGCTCCTCCAGAAATTCATCGGTGAAACGGGCCTCTATGGTATTGATGACCCGCTGGCGGAATCCATCCCAATTGAGGAGCAGGGAATACCAGCAATCTCCCCAGTAGTCCCGGTATACCATCATGCTGTGGATCTGGTTGCCGCTGAAAACGGGGACAATATTGCCCATGGACAGGTCAAAGTCCCAGGGCAGCATGGTATGGAGCACATCCTCGCCGTCAAGATAGTAATACTGGCTGGGGCCGGCCATGTCAAAATTGCAGATGAATTCCTCAAAGGCATACATAAGCGCAAAGGAATCCAGATCTATCAGGGCTTCACACTGCTCCCAGTCCTGGGTGGTCAGCGCCGCCTCCATGGTGGATATGGTATCCTGAAGGTATCCGCCGTCGCCATAGTACAGCCGCATGGGCTGGGCGAGAACGGTGGAATAAATGGAGTCGGGGCCAAAGTAGGAGCCGACCCGCTCCAAAACCGCTGAAATTTGATCCTTAACAATGTGGTTGGTGTATTCCTGCTTGGTGACGATCCCATACAGTCCCAGATATTTCCCGTTGACAAACAGGTTTATGTAGGTATAGGGGGAGGCATAGCTCAGACCCAGTGTATACCCCGTATAGTAGCCAAGAGAATTGCGAAGCTTGCTTTCATCGGAAAAATCCGCCAGCAGACACAGGGTGGAGACCTCCTGATAGGGGCCGTAGGAGATTGGGGAGGAAAAGCTGAGATTGTAGGGTCGCTTCGACTGCCCAACGCCATCGGAGCCGTCCCAGGTGCCGTGTCCCCGGCCGGAAAGGGTGGCGTATTTCTGAAGCGTGGTGTTCCCCTGGGCATCCAGGATGGTTGCCTGGGCGGAAACCTTGTTGAGCTTAGTCTCATGCACCTGCTCCAGCATATCCCCTTCCCCGGAGAGAAAGAGGCTGGGCAGCTGATCGCACTGCCACAGGGAAAGGGCATAGGTTTCTCCGCCCTGGGTCAGTACCAGCTGGCCCACCGACGCCGGGGAATCCGGATCGGCGGCTTCCTTCAGGTCAAAGGGGACAGAGCGAAGGGTGACGGGATTTGTGACCGTCAGATCCGAAGGGGCAGTACAGGCGGGAAGGAAGAGAAAATAGGTATCCTCTGTTTCGTCGTAATAGGGGGAGAGGCTGACCTTATGGGCTTTGTCCCAGAATTCCAGCTCCTCCATGGGAACGGCCCGGGCCTGGGCAAGGAGCAGGTCAATGCCATATCCCAGGGCGCCCAGCAGACAGACAAAGCAGGCAAGGATGGGAAGATACAGCTTCCATTTACCCATGGCCATGTCCTCAGAAGGTGACTTCCCCGTCGTGGGTCAGGGAGGATACAGAAAGAATTCCGGGAATATCCGCCAGAGCGTCAATGCAGGCCCGTTCGTCCTCGCTGGAAAACTCGATGACCAGGTTCAGACCACCGCCGGAAATAACCTTGGACTTGACGGTATGGTGCTTGCAATGGGCCTTTACGGCTTCCAGGATGGGATCCTCACAGTCCCTGGTTTCGGCGGAAACCGTGAGAAGCTTCATGGGCTTGACCTTGGGGAGAAAGTCCAGCACGAACAGGCCGATGGAAATGCCTACGGCCAGCATAGCGGCCAGGATGGGCATACCGGCGCCGCAGATGATGCCCTCGGCAATGGCCCAGAACAGGAACACCAGATCCATGGGATCCTTGATGGCGGTGCGGTAGCGGACAATGGACAGGGCGCCCACCATGCCCAGAGACAGGACGATGTTGCTGGAAATGGCAATGATGATGGCAGCAATGATCACCGTCAGCACCCAGAGAGACAGGTTGAAGCTCTTATTGTAGAAGCTTTTCCGGGTGATCACCCGGTAGATCAGGAAAATGTAGAAGCCGAAGGCGGCAGCCAGAAGGAGATACACAGCCGCTGTGGTGTGACTTATGGACGAAAGCTCATTGAGAAAGCTTGATTTGAAAATGTCTTGGAAGTGCATAGATCATATGCCTCCTTTTGTAGTTTTCTGCACAGGTAGAATTTGGAAAAGCTGCTCCACTGGAGGGATTCCAGCATCAGGGAGCGGTAGAGGAAATCCGGCAGCAACTGATCCCATTTGACCTCCAGAATGTGCTGCCCCGAGGGAAGCACAGGCCGCAGAGGAAGGGCGCTGTCAAAGAAATCCTGACACCGGGTGGAGGCGGAGATATTCAGATCCAGGGTCACCCGCACATTGCCGGTAGGGAATATGTAGGGGATCCGGTCATACGCCACGATCACCACCGGCCTTAGATCCCGGGTCTTCATTTGCAGAAGCAGCTTTTGCAGCAGCGGCGGATGGTCGGGAGAAACCGGCAGGGGCTGGCCCGTCAGCAGAATGTCACACTGCTCTCTGGTCAGGGGGCAGGAAAATTTCAGGCATTTTCCCTGCTGCTTCCGCTTTAATTCCAGGGTGATCCGGCTGCTGCTGTGGTTGTAGATCCGGATCCGGAACTTTTCCCGGGGATCGGTGCCGTTTTCGTTTTCCCAATAGCAGGAATCATAGCGGTCGTCAAAATACACCGACCGGATGTTGTAGAATCCGGCGTATGGCCCGGTTTTTGCCACATGGGGGTCGGGGAGCATGATGGCTCCGGCACGGCTTCTGAGAATCGCCACCTGAGGCGCGGTGACCTGGTATTTGTATTCGTTTCGGAAAACGTGGTCCATAGTTCCCTCCCGGCACCTAGAAGAATTCCATGGCATCCCGGTGCTGTCGGGAGAACACCACCTCCACATCCGGGAAGGCTGCCTGAAGCAGGTCGGCCATGATCACCATGGAGGGATTTTCCGTGTGGAAATGTCCGGCATCGATGAGGTTTAAGCCCAGATCCAGAGCGTCCCGGAACTGGTTGTACTTGAGATCCGCGGTGACGAAGGTGTCGCACCCGGCGTCCAGGGCGTCCTTCATCTCACTACCGCAGGAGCCGCCGCCCACAGCCACCCGGTGCACCGCCCGGCCTCCGGACACATACCGCAGACCATCGCAGCCCAGCTGCTTTTTTACATGGGCCAGAAATTCCGGCAGAGGCTGTTCCCGGATCACACCCTTGCGGAGCAGACCCCATTCCCGGCCCTGTGCATCGGCACCCAGGGGGCGGATCACCTGTACCTGGGAAAGCCTCAACCGAGCGGCCAGACAGTCATTGACGCCGCCGGGAGCCTGATCCCAGTTGGTATGGGCGTTGATGGCGGCAATGGAATGTTCTGCCAGGGTAAGGATACAGTGTCCAATCTGGGTGCTGTCGTTCACGGCTTTCACGCCGTTGCCGAAGATCAGGGCATGGTGGGTGACAAGAAGATCGGCGTTTATGGAGATGGCCTGCTCGATCACGTCCCGGAAGGGATCCAGGGCCACCAGAATTTTTTTAACTTCCTTGCTTTCCCTGCCACAGAGCAGGCCGCAGTTGTCCCAGCTTTCCTGCATATAGGGCGGGGCAATGGTATTGAGATAGGCTAAAACATCCACTACAGTGGTCATAGCGCTTCCCTCCACTTCTGAATTTGCTGGAGAACAGCCAGGCCTTCCGGATAGTCTTCACTTCCGGTGATAGCGAGACCCTTGACGCTTTTCTGCATTCCGTTGATCACATGATCCAGAAATTCCGGCAGCAGAGGAGAGCCGCTGTGCCTCAGAGCCGGGGTGACGTAGTAGTCCGCCTCGGTCATCTCCACCGTGGGATCATAGACGGCCTCCATAACCGGGTAGAGAAATTTCCCGTCCTGGGCCAGGGTTTCCCGGCGGATGGCGTAGCCATGCTGGTGAAGATACCGGCGCAGCTCAGACCGCTTGCTCTGACACTGAAGAATCAGACGGTATTTTTCGTCCCGGAGCCAGGGGGCATCGCTTAAAATGGTCATGATGGTGTCCGCACCCATACCGGCGCAGACCAGGACGTCGAAGTTGTGGGGCAGATGGCGGACGCCGCTGCAAAGGTGGAAGGACATTTTGTCTGCCACGCCGAATTTGGAGGCGTTCTGACGGGCGCTTTCCAGGGGCATTTCGTTGATATCCGACGCAATCACCGAACGGGCGATGCCCTTCTGGAGCAGGTAAATTCCCAAGTATCCGTGGTCGCAGCCTACGTCCGCAACCCGGTCGCCGGGACTTATAAACTGACAGCAGGCATAGAGCCGGTTGGAAAGGGGGAGCTTCATAGAGGTTTCCTCCATAGAAATAGTGAAAAGCCACCCCGGCAGGGGTGGCTTAGCCGGTAGGAATCAGTTCTGCGCTTCCGCGTTCTGGTTGGCCTCGTAGGCTTCCAGGAAGTGGTTCAGCTGGGCCAGGAAGGGCTCGCAGTCGATGCCGTGCACCATGCAGGCTTCCTCAACGGTTTCACCCCGGGAAGAGGGGCAGCCCAGGCAGTGCATACCGATGGCAAAAAACAGGGGAGCAGACTGGGGGGCGACGTCCAGAATGTCCCCGATAATGGTTTCCTTTTCAATTTTAACAGCCATGAAAATGACCTCCTAATGAATTTCTCTGGCTATTATAACCCTTACGCCGGGAAAACACAAGAGGAAATATTCCAAAATAGGAAAAAAACCGGAGAAAAAGGCAAAAGAAGGTTTCCGGCAGCATATGCCGCCGGAAACCCAGTGATTCAGTCTTCCTTTTGGTATTCCAGAATGTCTCCCGGCTGGCAGTTCAGGGCTTCACAGATGGCTTCCAGAGTGGAAAAGCGGATGGCGCTGACCTTGCCGGTTTTCAGCTTGGAGAGGTTGACATTGGAGACGCCTACCTTGGTGGACAGCTCGTTTAAGGACATTTTCCGGTCGGCCATGACCCGGTCAAGACGCAGGATGATTGCCATGGGGCGCCTCCTTACAATGTCTCGTCGGAGAGCTGCTGCAAGCCCTCGCCGTAGCGGAACACATAGCTCAGCAGAAGCAGCACGGCGGCCACGAAGAGAAAGCCCAAATCAGATGGGGCAATAAAGCTTACCTGGGTGATCTTATCGCTGAGAAGCAGGGCGGGCAGGTGATACTGGGAGGCGATGAGCAGAAGCTCCAGCCCGGCACCCAGATTGGTTACCACGCCCCAGATGATCACATACACAGCGGCTTTTTTCAGGTTCCGGCTCACGGAATCGTGGAAGGGCAGCCCTTCCTTCATGGGCTTCAGAATTTCCCGGAACCGGAGGAGCAGCAGACGGCTGAGGAAAAGGCCGACAAGCCCGATGCCCAACTGCATGGCAGCGGTGAGAAGCACTACATTGGGGTTGGGGGCGTAGCCCTCACCAATGGTCAGGGACAGCATACCCACATCCACTTCGCTGTAAGCATTGGCGATCCAGCCAGGGTTCAGGTCGAAGAGAAAGTAGGCGGCAATAAGCGCAAGCCCTGCCAGGGAAATACCAATGGCAATCCACAGCAGGATGTTCAGGAAACGGAGAAACTTGTCTAAGCGGGTGGCGGTAACGGTCATGTTCTTCATAGAAGCGACCTCCTTTTTGAGATGGTTTCATGATATCATGGAACACTACGTTTGTCAACTATTTTTTAATGATAAACGATAAATATTTTATGAAAAGTGAAGCGGAAGCATGGGCGTTGCAGCAGCGGATATCGGAAACGCCGTTCTGTCATTGGTATTCGCGGGGGCGATATGGGGAAAGTTATTTGGGAAAATCGGCTGTGTTGACTTTGAAGCCAAAATTGCGTATAATAAAGAAGAATTTACAATGGATAATTATGGCAGGTAAAGGAAAATGGCAAAAAAACAACAGGAACAATATGGAAATTCCAGCATCTCCATGCTGAAGGGCGAGGATCGGGTGCGCAAGCGCCCTGCCGTTATTTTCGGCTCCGACGACCTGGAGGGCTGCAAGCACGCAGTGTTTGAGATCCTCTCCAACGCCATCGACGAGGCCAGAGAGGGCCACGGCGACACCATCATCGTTACCCGGTATGAGGACTTAAGCGTTGAGGTGGAGGACTTCGGACGGGGCTGCCCCGTGGACTATAACGAAAAGGAAAAGCGGTACAACTGGGAGCTGGTGTTCTGCGAGATGTACGCCGGCGGCAAGTACGGAGAAAACGGGGAAAACTATGAGTATTCCCTTGGCCTGAACGGCCTTGGCTCCTGCGCCACCCAGTACGCTTCCGAATATTTTGACGCCACCATCCGCCGGGACGGCTTCCGGTATGACCTTCACTTTGAGAAGGGCAGAAACAAAGGGGGCCTCAAAAAGGAACCCACTGACCGGAAGAAGACCGGCTCCAAATTCCACTGGAAGCCGGATGACCATGTGTTCACCGACATCAACATTCCCGTGGAATACTACCGGGACGTGCTGAAGCGTCAGGCGGTGGTGAATCCCGGGGTGCGCTTCCAGTTCCGCAACCAGGTGGGCAGCAAATTTGAGACCGAGGAATACTGCTATGAGGGCGGCATCCGGGAATACATCGAGGAGCTGGTGGGAGACAACGCCTTCACCATGCCCACCTTCTGGGAGACGGAGCGCCGGGGCCGGGACGCGGAGAATCGTCCGGAGATGAAGCTGAAAATCACGGCCTCCTTCTGCTTTAGTAAGCAGGTCAGCCACATCGAATACTACCACAACTCCTCCTGGCTGGAATACGGCGGCAGCCCGGACAAGGCGGTGCGCCTGGGCTTTACAGCGGCCTTCGATAAGTACCTGAAGGACAACAACAAGTACACCAAAAGTGAGAATAAGATCATCTTCCAGGACATTCAGGACAGCCTGGTGCTGGTGACCAACTGCTTCTCCACCATCGGCTGCTTTGAAAACCAGACCAAGAAGTCCGTCAACTCCAAGTTCACCCAGGAGGCCATGACGGCCTTCTTTAAGGAGCAGCTCCAGGTCTGGTTCATTGAGAACAAGCAGGAGGCGGACAAGGCTGCCGAGCAGATTCTGGTCAACAAGCGGGCCAGAGAATCCGCGGAAAAGACCAAGAGCAGCGTTAAGAAGAAGCTTTCCGGCTCCATCGACATTTCCAACCGGGTTCAGAAGTTTGTGGACTGCCGCAGCCGGGATGTTGCCAAGCGGGAGCTGTATATCGTGGAGGGCGATTCCGCATTGGGCAGTGTGAAGCTGTCGCGGGACGCGGAATTCCAGGGCATTATGCCGGTTCGTGGCAAGATCCTCAACTGCCTGAAGGCGGACTACAATAAAATCTTCGACTCTCACAAT
>CAYMWT010000102.1:0-7825 GCA_964394055.1 uncultured Oscillospiraceae bacterium | reverse complement strand
GCGCCGGAAACCGCCTGATAGGTGGAGGCGGTCATGGTCTTGATGGGGGCGATGGTGTTCAGAGCATTCACCGCGGTGATGGTGATGATGGTGGAGCAGTTGGGGTTGGAGATGATGCCGTTGTGCCAGCTTACGTCCTCGGGGTTGACCTCGGGCACGATCAGGGGCACCTTGGGATCCAGGCGGAAGGCGGAGGAATTGTCCACGAAGACAGCGCCGGCCTTCACAATGGCAGGAGCGAAGCGCTTGGCAATGTCATTTTCCGCGGCACCCAGCACAATGTCCACACCCTGGAAGGCCTCATCGCAGGCCTCCTGAATGGTCACGTCCTCGCCCCTGAACTTGAGGGTTTTGCCCGCGCTCCGGGCGGAGGCCAGAGGGATCAGCTTTCCCACGGGGAAGTTCCGCTCCTGGAGCACCTTCATCATTTCCTGGCCCACAGCGCCGGTGGCGCCCAGAATGGCAACGGTATATTGTTTCATAATCATACCTCCATTATTTGGTAATAAAGCTGTTGTACAGCACCCGGATGGCGTTCTTGAAGTCCTTGTTGTCCACACCGAAAATGATGTTCAATTCGTCGGGGCCCTGGTTGATCATGCGGATGTTGATGCCGCTTTCGCCCAGAGCGGCGAAGATCTTACCGGAAATACCGGGACGGAAGGCCATCTTCCGGCCAACGGCGGCAACCACGGCGATCTGGTGGTGGACGGTGAGGGAATCCGGCTCGGCTTCCTTCTGAATTTCCGCCATGATGGTGTACAGTTCCTTTTCAATGGCCCAGGTGGGCAGCACCACGGAGACGTTATCAATGCCGTTTGGCACATAGTCAACGGAAATGCCGTGGCGAACCAGCACGTTCAGCACCTTTTGCAGCACGCCAACCTGGTTGCTCATGCCCCGCTTAGTCATGGAGATGATGGAGAAGTCCTTCTTTCCGGTGATACCGGTGATGAACCGATCCGGGTCGTGATCTCCCGGGAAGTCCGCCTGGATCATGGTGCCGGGGGCGTCGGGAGCGTTGGTGTTGCGGATGTTCACCGGGATGTTCTTCTCCCGGACGGGGAAAATGCTGTCCTCGTGGAGCACCTGAGCGCCGGAATAGCTCAGCTCCCGCAGCTCGTCATAGGTCACCTCGGGGATGGCCTGGGGATCGTCCACGATCCGGGGGTCGGCCATGAGAATGCCGGACACGTCCGTCCAGTTCTCGTACACCGCGGCCTCCAGCGCCGCCGCCGCCAGAGCACCGGTGATGTCGCTGCCGCCCCGGGAGAAGGTGTGGATGGCGCCGTCGGGCATGGTGCCGTAGAAGCCGGGAATCACCGCGCCGTAGCCCAGGATCACATGGTTGCGCAGGGCCTCATAGGAGGCCTCCTGGTTCACGGTGCCATCCATGTTAAACTTCACCCAATCGGCGGCATCCACGAACTGGAAGCCCAGGTAGGCGGCCATGAGCTTGGCGGAGAAGTATTCACCCCGGCTGACCAGCTCCTCCTGAGAGATGTTCTTGTCGTTGATCCGCTCCTTCAGCTCTTCCAGCTCCCGTTCCAGGGGCAGGTCAAGGCCCAAATCGTCCCGAATGTCGATGTACCGGGTGGCGATCATGTCGAAAATGCCGGAGCAGTCCACGCCGTACTGAATGTGGGCGTAGCACAGATAGAGCAGGTCGGTGATCTTGTGATCCCCGGAGAAGCGCTTGCCCGCGGCGGAGACAATCACCACCTGCCGCTGGGGATCCGCCATGAGAATGTCCCGAACCTTCCGGTACTGCCCGGCGTCCGCCATGGAGCTTCCGCCGAATTTTACAACTTTCATATTTTGATCCTCTTATTCCTCAATACTTGTATCAGGCCAGAGCCGCGGCAAAGGCACTGGGATTCTCCTTCAGCCAGCGGTGCATCTGGTCAACGGAAACAGGCCCGGTGATCACGCCGCTGCCCCAGGTTTCCTCGGTCTTACCCTGCCAGGGGCCACGGACGTACCAGGTCAGTGCCGTATCATTTTCAGCTGCCACCTTGCCGCCGTAGGGGGCGTAGAAGCCCTTGCCGGCCAGCACATCCACAAGGTCCTGAACCACATTATATGCGGTGGGATACCGGCCTGCTCCCTGTCCATAGAAGCTCATCTTGTCGGAGGTAGCCCCCATAAAGGTGATCAGGTTAAAATTCAGGGGCACGTTGCCCTCCAGAGACGAATCGCTGACCAGGGTGGGCTGGACATAGGCGCTGTATTTGCCGTCCTCCTGAGAGGCGGTGGAGATCAGCTTGCACACCTTGCCATGGGCGGTGAAGCTCTCCACATCGGCGGCGGTGATGTTCCGGATGCCCACCACAGGCACGGTCTCCCTGTCAATGCTGACCCCGAAGGCAATGTTGCCGGAGAGGATCACCTTGTGCCAGGTGTCGATGCCATCCACGTCCGTGGAAGGGTTGGCCTCGGCATAGCCCAGGGACTGGGCCTCCTTCAGCACCACGTCATAGTCCGCGCCCTTGCGGGTCATGTTGTCCAGGATGTAGTTGCAGGTGCCGTTCATAATGCCGCCTACGGTTTTCAGCTCCTGTACCCGGCGGGCACGTTCCAACTCGCTGAGCCAGCCGATGCCGCCGCCGACAGCCGCGGTGCAGCGGAAGCTCAGGCCCTTGCTCTGGGCCAGGGGCAGCAGCTCGTCATAGAAGGTGCACACCAGCGCCTTATTGGAGGAAACCACGTTCTTCCCCGCCTCCAAAGCGGCCCGGACAAACTCATAGGCCGGATGCAGGCCGCCCATGGCCTCCACCACGGTGTCAATGGTATCGTCCTCCACGATCTCCCGGAAGTCCTTCACAGCCTCCCCCTTGGACAGGGTGATGTCCTCCAGGCACAGCACCTTCGTCACTTCCATATCCTGACGCTGGGACACGATTTCGTATACGCCCCGGCCAACCACGCCGAAGCCCATAAGTCCGATCCGCATAGTATCTCCTCCATACTCTCATATTCTACAGGCGGAAAAAAGCCATGTTTCCGCCCCGAAAACACTTGCATTTTCACGAAAAACAGTATATCATATACCTACTTAAATTGCAACTGCGCCATAAAGCAAATCATTTTCCCCCATCTTCGGGGTTTTTGTGCAAAAAGTAAAAACAAAATGTACATTTCAGGAGGAACCATATGCTCTATCATTCCACCCGTTCCCAGGGTTTTTCTGTTGACAGCGCCCAGGCGGTGCTGAACGGCCTGGCTCCCGACGGCGGCCTGTATATGCCCGAAGCCATCCCCGGCTTTGACTGGCAGAGCTGCTTGAAGGGCACCAGTCAGGAGATGTCCACAGCCATTTTGTCCGCCTTCCTGCCGGATATCCCCAATATGCGGGAGCTGGTTCGCAAGGCCTACACCGGCAAGTTCGAAACCGAGGATCTGACCCCCTCCATTTCCGTGGGAGCTTTCCATGTATTGGAGCTGTTCCGGGGGCCGACCTCCGCCTTTAAGGACGTGGCACTGTCCATGCTGCCCCAGCTGCTCACCGCCGCCAAGGCGGAAAAGGGAATGCAGGAGGACATCCTCATTCTCACCGCCACCTCCGGAGACACGGGGAAAGCCGCCCTGGAGGGCTTCCACGATGTGCCCGGGGTTCGCATCTGCGTGTTCTATCCCCATGGGGGCGTCAGCCAGGTGCAGCGTGCCCAGATGGTGACCCAGGAGGGAAACAATGTGGCGGTATGCGCCGTGGAGGGGAACTTCGACGATGCCCAGACCGGGGTGAAGAACATCTTCGCCGCCTGCCAGGGAAAGGATCTGCCCTTTGCCCTGTCCTCCGCCAACTCCATCAACATCGGCCGTCTGGCCCCTCAGATCATGTACTACTTCCGGGCCTACCGGGATCTGCTGGATGCCGGGAAGATTTCCCTGGGAGACAAGGTCAATTTCTCCGTGCCCACCGGGAACTTCGGGGACATTCTGGCGGGGTACCTGGCAAAGAAGCTGGGCCTGCCCGTTGGGGTTCTGATCTGCGCCTCCAACGCCAACAATGTGCTCACGGACTTCATCCGCACCGGCACCTATGATAAGCGCCGCCCGTTGCTCAAGACCACCTCCCCCTCCATGGACATTCTGGTGTCCTCCAATCTGGAGCGGCTACTGTACCTGCTGTCTGGGGACACCGAGCTGGTTGCCTCTCTCATGGGGAAGCTCAACCAGGAGGGCGCTTATACAGTACCTGCCGATCTGCTTAACAAAATTCATGCCGAATTCTGGGCCGCTTACTGTGACGATGGCCAGGCCGCCCAGGTCATGGGCCGGGTGTACAAGGATTACGGCTATCTCTGCGATCCCCACACCGCCGCCGGCTGGAGTGCCGCGGAGGCCTATGTCAGAGAAACCGGGGACGGGGCGCCTATGGTGGTGCTGTCCACCGCTTCCCCCTATAAGTTCCCTGCGGCAGTTCTCTCCGCCATCGGCGGAGACACCTCCGGTTCGGAATTCAGGCAGATGCAGCGGCTGTCTCAGCTCACCGGAGTGCCGGTTCCCAGGAACCTGGCCTCTTTGGAGGGCAAGGAAGAAAAGCACACCGGGGTCATCCCCAAGGAGAACATGCTGTCCTTCGTGCTTGGGCTGTAAGGAGGCAGGTCATGAAGCGAGTTACCATCCGCGTTCCTGCCACCACCGCCAATTTAGGCCCGGGCTTTGACGCCTTCGGCTGCGCCTTGAGCCTGTATACCGACGTGACCTTTGAGGAAACGGAAGCAGGTCTGGAAATTACCGGCTGTGACGAGGAGTATACCGGCCCGGACAACCTGGCCTACATGGCCTACTGCGCCGTGCTGAACACCATGAGCGAGGAGATCCGGGGCGTGAAAATCCACATCGACGCCCACATTCCTATCTGCCGGGGTCTTGGCTCCTCCGCCGCCCTGCTGGTGGCAGGTGCCATGGGGGCCAACGTCCTCCGGGGAAAGAAGCTGTCCACCCAGGGTCTGCTGAACATCACCAACGCCATGGAGGGCCACCCGGACAACCTGGCCCCTGCCTTTTACGGCGGCCTCACCGCCTCCATGGTGGATGGCGGTCTGCCGGTGTCCGTCAGCTTTCCCCTCCATCCGGGCTGGGATTTTCTGGCACTTGTCCCGGAATTCAACCTGCCCACCACCCTGGCAAGAAGCGTTCTGCCTGAGCAGGTCAGCCGTGGAGACGCCATCTACAACATCGCCCACGGCGCTCTGGTGCTGAAGGCCCTGGAAAAGGGCGATGAAAAGCTCCTGCGCAGCGCCATGCAGGACAGGCTTCACCAGAACTACCGGAAGAAGCTGATTCCCGACTATGAGAAGATCGAGGCCCTGGTGCGCACCACCGGCGCGGCCTTCTGCCTCAGCGGCGCTGGCCCTACCCTGCTGTGCATCACCCGGAACCGGGGTCTGGAAGAAAGACTGGTAAAGAAGCTCCACACGGTGACGGAAAACACCTGGGAGATTCTGCCCCTCCATGTGGAATTTCAGGGCGCCCATGTCATCGACGAAGGGTAAAGAGCAATATGAGAAGCCCCCAACCATACGGTTGGGGGCATTCTGTTTGTCAAACCCGTTTGAATTTCGGTATACGGGACAGCAGCCAGTCCCAGGCGACAGCCACGGCCAAGGACGCCGCAGCAATGAAAACCGGCCTGAGCCAGACCTCCCAAGGCCCCAGGAACCCTTCCGTCCAGGGCAGGAGGTTCCTTTCATAGGCTTCCAGCAAAAGCATGTGGATCACATAGATCACCGTGGAGATTCTTCCAAGCCTGGGAGTGATCCGCTTCAGGTGCTTTCCCGGGAGCACGGGATGGGCGGTGAGCAGCAGCATCAGCCCGATCATCTCCGGGATGGTGCCCAGGAAGATCTCCGAGGTGCCATAGCTTCTCCACTGCATCAGGCTCAGCAGAAGTCCCGCCAACGTCAGCAGAACCAGGTTTCGGGTCGTCAGATGGAATTTTTCCACAATGGTCTTCTCATGCTCGTGGAGGAACATCCCCATCAGAAACAGGGGCAGCCCCAGGAACCAGCCGTTCCGGCAGGTCTCGTAGGGAATTGTCACACCGCTGACCGGCAAGAGAAAAGCCAGGGCAAAATACACCCACATCAGAAAAAAGCCCATGAGATACAGGGGCCGGTTGTCCTTTCCCTTCCGGAACCGGACATACAGCCACAATCCAAAATAGCAGGGAACCAGGGCCGCCAGGAACCACAGATGGCCCGCCATGGGATTGATATGCCGCAGGAGCCAATCCATTAAAATGCCCTTCCGGAAGACCTGTTCGTGAAGAAAGACCAAGACACTGCCCTGAATCTTCCTGTATTTCCAAAGGCAGTAGAGGACGGAGGCATATAAATTCAGCTTCAGCACACGGATCAGGCGCTGTTTTACCCAGTCGCTGTCCCGGTTCAGGCTGTAATAGCCGGACACCATAAAGAAGAAGGGCACGGCGAACCTGGCCAGACAATTGATCCAGCCTCCCAAGGGCTCCGGAACCGGAGTATGGAGGAAAACCACCGCAATAGCCGCCGCCAAACGGCACAGCTCCACGGACTGGTTCTTCTCTTTTTTCTCAGTGACAACCGTCATGGTCTTCTCTCCTCTCCTTCTTTTCTGGTATTTTAGCAGAAAAAAGTTGGTTTTTCAACAGGAAAAACCCCAGCCTTTTTCAGACTGGGGTTTGCGGTTACTCAAGTTCAAAAGCGCCGGTGTAGAGCTGGTAGTAGGTACCCTTCTGAGCAATCAGATCGTCATGGGTGCCTCTCTCAATGATCCGGCCATGATCCAGAACCATGATGCAGTCGGAATTGCGCACCGTACTGAGCCGATGGGCAATGACGAAAACGGTTCTGCCCTTCATCAGCTTATCCATGCCGTCCTGCACCAGCTTTTCCGTCCGGGTATCGATGGAGGAGGTGGCCTCGTCCAGGATCATCACGGGAGGATCCGCCACCGCCGCCCGGGCAATGGCGATCAGCTGACGCTGGCCCTGGGAGAGGCTGGCGCCGTTGCCGGTGAGCATGGTCTGGTAGCCCTCGGGCAAACGGGTGATGAAGTCGTGGGCGTTTGCCAGCTTGGCCGCCTGGATGCAGTCCTCGTCGGACGCGTCCAGCTTGCCGTAGCGGATGTTGTCCATCACCGTGCCGGTGAACAGGTTGGTGTCCTGGAGCACCACGCCTAAGGAGCGGCGCAGATCAGGCTTGTGGATCTTGTTGATGTTGATGTTGTCGTAGCGGATCTTGCCGTCGGCAATGTCATAGAACCGGTTAATCAGGTTCGTAATGGTGGTCTTGCCCGCGCCGGTAGCGCCTACAAAGGCGATCTTCTGGCCGGGATTGGCGTACAGGGTCACATCATGGAGCACGGTCTTCTCCGGCACATAGCCAAAGTCCACATTGTACATAGTGATATCGCCGGTCAGCTCCTGATAGGTAACGGTGCCGCTTTCCTGATGGGGATGCTTCCAGGCCCAGTGGCCGGTACGCTCCGGGGTCTCGGTGATGGTGCCGTCCCCGGCGATCTTCGCGTTGACCAGGGTGACATAGCCGTGATCCTCTTCGGATGGCTCGTCCAGAAGGTCAAAGATCCGCTCCGCGCCGGCCAGGGCCATGACGATGGAGTTGATCTGGTTGCTGATCTGGGAGATGGGCTGGTTGAAGGAACGGGACAGGGTCAGGAAGGCAATGAGCTTGCCAAGGGTCAGCAGGCTTCCCTGGGAATAGATGGCAAGCAGACCGCCTACAATGGCCAGGATGGCATACTGAAGGTAGCCAAGGTTATTGTTCACCGGGCCCATCATGTTGGCGAAGGCGGCGGCACGGGATGCGTTGCTGCGCAG
>CAYMWT010000101.1:0-7973 GCA_964394055.1 uncultured Oscillospiraceae bacterium | reverse complement strand
TTCGCCTCGTCCCCGGAGGAACCGATTTTCGCCCCGTCCCCGGAGGAACCGATTTGCGCCACGTCCCCGGAGGAACCGATTTGCGCCACGTCCCCGGAGGAACCATCATATTTCGTTTTTTCTAAAACGAAATCAACGCACGCTTTGACGAATCCTCCGAAAGAAAGCTTTGCGCCTATTTTTAATTTCGTCGTGCAGAATTTCTTCCCATCATCCGTTTTGCAATCTGCCAATGCTTCTACCGGTGCAAACTCGTTGAATGATCCATCAGGCCCAACAAGGTCGTAATGGTCAAGCACGTCAAACGGATTCTCGCAGAAGTGCATTCCTGTTTTGCAGATAATTGCATCCGGTTCCTCAAACACGGTATTTTCTGCATACTGCTTGCCTTTGCAGATAAGGCCGGGTTCAAATCCTTTGTATCCTTTCATTGTATGTACTCCTTTTACATATATTGCGCAAATTCGGCGAGGGCATTTCTCAGCCGTTCTTCCGCTTTTTTCTGCTCCTCTGGGGACAGGATAGGTCTATTGATTTCGACGGTGCAGTTACCTATGCGGATTGTTTTTGTCCGATAGCCCTCACGGATTCCTGTTTTCCAATCGCTATCTGCCATTTAAAAACCTCCTGTTATCGATTTCCGCTCGGCTCACTCGCCGGGCTTTGCTTCCATGTCGCAAATCTTCTTTGCGCCGATAGCCTGATTGGTGAAGTCCCGGACAAGCTCCGCCTGCATATTCTCCGGCAGGCTGTCAAGCACTTCGTCCAGCCGGATGCTGATATGCTTGTTTTCTTCTGGCATTATTTTCACCTCCCAATTTTAACATGGTTTCTTATATGTTTCAACCATGTCTAAAGTATATCACGACACAGTTTAAAAGTCAAGACTTATTTTTAATTATTTTTCAACTCAGTCTAAAAATGTTCTTGCATTTCGTTTGCGTTTGTGATACAATAAACTTGCTCAAAGGAAGGGGGTGCATAGAATGAGTACAATAGCAGAAAGAATTATTGAAGTATGCGATATAAAGGCAGATGGAAACATGAGCGCATTTGCACGAAAGATTGAAGTTTCCCCTGCGTATATCTCAAAATTAAAAAATGAGCCTGATCGTGTTCCGAGTGACAGAACCATTTCTGATATTTGCAAGGAGTTTGGCGTAAATCGTGTCTGGCTTGAAACCGGAGAAGGTGATCCGTTCCTGCCACTGGATAAAAAGGATGAATTAAAGGCGATTTTCTCCGACGTCCTGAGCGGACGGGTCAGTGAGAAAAACGCATTTATCGAAGCAATAGCCAAACTGCCAGACGATGTTTACCCGGTACTTGTAAAGTCCTGGATCGCCGCCGCCGAGCAGATGAAAGAAAAGCTGAAAGCCCATCAGGCATAAAAAATAGCGGAGTGGCTGTCAATTAAACCACTCCGCTATTTATCATCTAAATTCCTCCAGGCTATAGATAAAGTTTAGAACCATAATGAGTTCCGTTTTGTCAAGGCCTTCCAAATGCCTGTCAACCGCCTGAATTAAATTTTGCTTACCGTCCATATGTACCTCCAAAATTATTCTTGAATTTCCAGCATCAGGAACCAGTAGAGCTGTTCCAACGCTGCATCATCGATCGTATCAAGGCAATCGACGATCTTTTTCTTGATTTCGTCACGTCTAATCATAAATTTGACACTCCGTGTAAAAAAAGATTGAATTTTATTATTATTTGTGTTACTCTTGCTTTGATTGTATACGGATGTACAATTCCTTGACCACCATATACACAGTCCTAATAGCACTATCATCCAGTTATTTGAGCATAAGGCTGATGTGAGCAATGACCGGGCCTTTCTCCATGTGGGCGCCCTCCTTTTCTTTGGATGGGCCAACAATAGCAGAACCAGCGTGGAATGTCCATAGTCATCTTGTTCTATCTGCATTCCGTCTTTGTTGCACGGTATTGCACGCCGTGGAACAACGTGCAATCGTGTGCAATATCGATGAAAAGAGAGGTAAATCATGGAAAACCGTATAGAGAAAATCATACAGGCAAAGCAGGAACAAGGGCTATCTGTTCAGCAGCTTTCTGACATGAGCAAGCTATCAGCAAGCACGATCAGCAGAACGCTTTCCGGGAAAACGACCCCAACGGAGTATACCATTCGGATGCTTGAGGAGGTATTAGGCCTATTAAATAAGCCGGAGGAGGACCCCATCCTGAAGCGGGCTGCAGATGATCCGATTCTGCATCGGTATCTGCTTATGCTGGAGGACCGTATCAGCCGCATGAGGGCACATTACAATATGCTGCTTGCCGAGAAAAACCGCTGGATCATTCTTTCCTTTGCCATAAATATCATCCTGGTTGCGTTCGTGTGCACAGTGCTTACTTTCGATGTTCTCCACCCGGATATCGGATGGATCCGGCATCAGCTTGGGCTAGGCGTTCAGCAATTCAATAATTTAATCCAGGGAGTAGACAATTTTATTAAAACGTTTGCTTGAAATAGATTATACTGTAGAATATGTCCGTTAAAACGGACTAATTACGCTTCAACTAGAAAATCTTCCTGAACCGTCCGAATCACCTGCTGCCCATCCACTACAGCGGATCGGGCTTGCCACTCCCGGACAATGCCCTCAAAGGCCGCCCGGAGCTGCTTGTCCGCTGCGATTGCGTCCAGCTTGTTCAGGGCCATAGCATCCCGGTGGCGCATACCCTGCTTCTTGACACGCTGACGGAGGCGGGTAAGGCGGGTGTTGATGTTGCACCCGCACTTTTCTTCCAGCTCCCGGTACATTCTGCCACGGGTGGCGCAGTCGCTCAGGCGGCGTTCCTCACACAGGTATTTGATTGCCTGGTCAATGTCCGATTTCCAGTGATCCTCCGACGGGCGGGAGAATACCTTGATGGCCGTGTCAACCCGCTGGGCAAGTTCGGCTTGCTGGCTTTGGATGGTGATCATCTTCTGTTCCATGTCCACAAGCACCTGGGCTTGGGCGGCGATCAACTGTGCCGGGGTGAGCTGCGGTGGCTGGGTGGAATAGGCGCCGGTCTGCCGGACAGAGGGGAGGACTTCGGAAGTCACCCACTTCTTGAACTTCTTGGCATCGGGCAGCTTGCTGGAGAAGATCAGGGAATAGACGCCGGATTCGTTGATAACAGTGGTAGTCTGCTCTCTGCCATATGCATCGGTGACCCCCCATTTTAGGGTGTCATCTCCATCAACATGATAGGAAACAGCATTGAGCGGTTTTTGATAGCCTAGTGCCTTTGCAACATCGATACCAACAAGCCAGTACTGGCCGTCGATTTCAACCCGGCGAACTTCCCCAAATTCCGGGTTGCTGAAAACTGTCATTTCATTCATAATAAAATCCTACTGTTAATTTATGTATTGTTTTTCTTATGCCTTGCAAGTTGTGATTCAGCTTGCAAGGCTATTTACTTTATTCTGAATATGTGTACAGCCCGGTTGCTGCAAGTTCTTTCGCCTGACGGATAGCCTCTTCCCTTGCTTCCGGGCCTTTGCCGTTGATAACTCTTCCTACTGACGGAGCGGGGTTTAACCCTCGCATTCTGGCGTAAGGATCGCCCCAGGCCTCAAGGTAGAAGTTGGAATTCTTTCCAGTATTGTACTGACGCACGATAATCCGGTAGCCTCGAAGTTTCTTTTCTTGGCCTCGGTTTTCCCATTCTTTCGGATTAAACATAGATATTTCCTTTCTGCCCTCGTGCCTCCGGGGCGGGATGTAAGTTATTTCCTAATTTGAGAAAACACACAAGCTATAAAGAAGTTTTTGATGTTCTGCGGATTGTCATCATAGTCAGTGCTGACATTTAAAATACAATTTCCGGCATTGTTGCTCCAACTTACATTGAAATTCATATAACTGCGTCCTTGCATAAGCTCCTTGATGGCTTTGCAATCACTTTCGCCAAAGTAGCCGAGTTCTTCAAAAGTGTACTGTTTCGTGGTATTGTCCTCCTAAATTGTTTTGAGTTTTTCCCCTGTTCTTTATGGCCTTATTATACTACGTTGCGCAACGTATTACAAGACGGAATAATGCACAATTATTGCGCAACGTATTTGTTTATTTTGTACGTTGCGCAACGTTCAATAATAGTGTATAATAAAGATAGAATGGAGGTGACATATGTGGCAGAAAGAAAAGCCAAATGGCAAAATAACTATATTGCAAAGACCTATGACCGGATTAACTTAACAGTACCAAAAGGGGAAAAGGAGATGATTAAAAATCATGCAGATAAACACGATGGTGGAAGCGTTAATGCTTTTATAAATCGTGCAATAACCAATCAGATGGAACTGGACAACAAAAAAGAGGGTTGACTTTTGTCAACTCTCTTTTTTGTGTGAAGAAATTGTAAATTTATGTTGAAATGTTTTTAGCTTGATGGTATTATGTGTTGGGCAGGTGGTGATTTGCATGAAGTTATGGAAGAAAGTTGCAATCTTCTTTGGAGTATTCTTAACGTACCATATTGTTTTTTCTGGGTTTTTCCCTGTTGACGAAAATAATGTTCTGCAAGCTCCTGACTGGTATGCTACAACAGGCTTTGGAATTGCTTTCATAATTACGGTGCTGATTACTTTTAGGAAAAAGCTTGTCAAGGCAATTTTAGCGTCAATAAAAAAATCGAAAGATCGGAAGAGGTACGAAAATCTTTGTGAATCAGAAAAGTATTTGATAGAGAAATCCTCATCGAATCATCCACATCAAATTCCGGCAAACCATTTACATGAAAGCAATACCGTTGTCAATGAAATAAAGGAAGAATCCCTCGGCTTATGCAATATTACAAGCCTGTCAGTTTCCGACGAACTATTTCCTTTGGCAGTAGATGTTATTATGGAAACTGGGCAGTCATCCGTTTCCATGATTCAACGGCGGTTGAGGCTAGGATATACGAGAGCGGCAAGCATTATTGATGAGATGGAGGATAAAGGTATTGTCGGGCCATTTAGAGATTCAGCACCCAGGCAGATCCTGATCACAAAAAATCAGTGGCTAAGAATGAGAGGAAATATAAATATTAGCAAGGAACACGTTGAAGTTTCTTCTGCAAATAATTCTTCAAATTCCATTTTCGTGAAAGACAATCTTTCTGATATAGATAATATGGAAGGACACGAATTTGAACATTGGTGTGCCAATTTATTGCGCAAAAATGGTTTCTCTAATGTTGAAGTAACAAGGGGGAGCGGAGATCAAGGCGTAGACATACTTGCGCAAAAAGACGGGATCAAATACGCCGTTCAATGCAAGTGCTATTCTAAAGATTTGGGTAACAAACCCGTGCAGGAAGTTAATGCGGGAAAAATGATTTACCATTGCCAGATAGGCGCCGTAATGACCAACAGATACTTCACGCAAGGAGCCAAAGAAGCAGCGGAAGCAACTGGAGTATTGTTGTGGGGTAGGGATAAGCTGAACGATATGATTAAAAAATAAAATTATAAAAAGGAAAGAGGAAATTCTATGTACTGTAGAAACTGCGGGAAAGAAATTGACGACAAGGCGGTTGTGTGTCCAGGATGCGGCGTATCAACCACAGACAAAAAGCAGAAGCCGAAAAAGAAAAAGCATCCTATCCTGGGAGTCATTCTATTAATCTTTGGTATTCTGCTTATCGTAGGCGTTGTAAGCGGCGGAGGTGACAGCCCCAAAAAGGTTGATAGCCAGAACGTAAGCAGCCAGAAAGCAGAAACAACCACCCCAGCAAAAACCGAGTTTACCGTTGGCGATTCCGTGGAATTGAATGGTATTACAGTAACACTTATTGATGTATCTGAAAGCACCGGCGAAAATTTTATGACACCCACGGACGGAAATGTATTTATTATCTGTGAATTTGAGATTGAGAACGGTTCCGACAAGGATATCGCCGTCAGTTCAATAATGTCTTTTGAAGCATATGTAGATGACTACACAACAAATATGAGCCTTTCCGCTATTGCTTCCGCTGACAAAGGCCAGCTTGACGGAGCAGTAGCCGCCGGCAAGAAAATGAGCGGAGCAATTGGATATGAAGCAAGCAAAGACTGGAAGGAATTAGAAATCCGTTTTACCCCAAACTTCTGGTCAGGGAAAGAGATTATTTTTACATACGCAAAATAAAAAATCCGCCCCTGCCAAGTACCAGAGAATGAATTGAGGGATATCATATGAGAATGGAATGCAACCAAGATAGAAAATATTGCTGTGACTGCAAATATTTTTATTGCGAAGAAAATTGGGATAGTTATTATTTGATGTGCAACCGGGAAGGAAGCACTAATGATATCGAAAGCTTCCATTCGATAGCCTGTGAATATTTTGAAGAGGATACGTAAAAAACCGCCCCTGCCCGGGAAGCAGAGCTTAGAAAATTAAGGAGGGCAAGAATCATGGACATATTGCCGCCAAAGTTTAGGGAATTGGACTGGATCATGTATTTGAGAAAATCCAGACAAGACAGCCCCGATGAAACCGTGGAAGAGGTGCTTGCCAAGCATGAAGGGATCCTACAGGAGTGGGCGAAGCGTGAGCTGGGGCGTGAGATACCGGAAAACTGCATTTACAGGGAAGTTGTGTCCGGAGAGAGCCTTGCAGAGCGGGAAGAAATCCAGCGGGTACTATCCAGGATAGAATCCCCCGATGTGGCTGGAATCTTGTGCATTGAACCTCAGCGGCTCTCCCGCGGCGATCTGGAAGACTGCGGGAAGCTGATTAGTACACTTCTTTATACGTCCACGCTGGTCGCAACTCCCGTTATGGTCTATAGCATGGAGAACAAAATGGAGCGGCGATTCTTCCAGGACGAACTTATGCGAGGCAGGGACTACCTGGATTATACAAAGGAAATCCTGCTCAGGGGCCGCATAGCTGCCGTTAAGCGGGGGTGTTATATAAGCAGGGAATCACCTTATGGATATAACAAAATCGTCATAGGAAAAGACCATACGCTTGAGCCGAACGAAAACGCCGATGTTGTTCGGATGATTTTTGACCTCTATGTAAATCAGGGGCTTACCTACTACCAAATATGCTGTAAACTAAACAGCATGAAAATTCCGGCGCCACGAGGCGGAGAGTGGAAAAACGACACAATCCGCAAAATGCTCTCGAACGTCCATTACATCGGGAAGGTAAGCTTTAACAAGATTAAGCGGACGATAAGCGTTGAGAACGGGATGAGGATTGAAAAAAAGCTGATGCAAAAGCCAGATGACGTTATCATTTCGGAAGGGAAACACGCCCCGATCATAGACAGCGATACGTTCCAGCGGGCGCAGGAGCGCATTGGGCGGAATCCGGCGGTAAGGCATAACTATGATTTGCAGAATCCTTTTTCCGGCGTTCTGTACTGCGCTGGATGCGGAAAGGCTATATCCAGGCATCCTTACAAGCTTGCCGGTCTGCGTCTGGAATGCAGATCAAAGCCGAAGTGCTACAAGTCAGCAAAATATGAAGAGGTAGAGAAATCAATTATTGCGGCTCTGGAAGAATCCGAACTCCCAAGCTTACAGTCAAAAGCCAGGAGCGGAGCTGGAAATTCCGGGGAGATTCAAAAGCGTATGCTTGCCAGATTAGAAAAGCAGATGGACGAATACAGGCAGCAAGAGACGAATCAATTTGACCTCCTGGAAACCGGCGTATATACCTTGCAGAGATTCAAGGAGCGAAACGCAATTATCCGGAAGAAAATAGAGGAATGCGAGGAGCAGATCCGGGAAGCAAAAGCAACAATGCCAAAGTCAATTGATTACTCAGAAAAGGTTTCGTCGCTGGAAAAGGCAATAGCCGCCTTGAAGAATCCGGAAGCATCGGCAACTACCAAAAACAAACTGTTGAAGAATATCGTAAAAAGAATCGAACTTTCAACAGGAGAAACAGGCTATAATTACACAGAAATAAAACTAAATATTACGTTAAAGCTATGATGTAAATGTATGTACATCATTGTAAAGACAGTTC
>CAYMWT010000100.1:0-7983 GCA_964394055.1 uncultured Oscillospiraceae bacterium | reverse complement strand
TGGGCGGAGATCCCCTATATCACCATGCACATGAGAAATGGCCGGAACAATACGCTCTCCCAGATGGAGGAGCTGGTGGTGCAGAACTACAACCATCCCTCCATTGCTGTGTGGGGCTTGAGCAATGAGATCACCGCTGCCAGTGCGGTCAACGAGGAGCTGCTGGAAAATCACCGGGCACTGAATGACCTGTGCCATAAGCTGGACGGCACCCGCCCCACCACCATGGCCAACGTCTTCATGCTGGAAACCGACAGCCCCATTCTGGAAATTCCCGATGTGAACAGCTACAACCTGTATTTCGGCTGGTATCTTGGCGAACTGGAGCAGAACGAGGAATTCTTTGACGAGTACCATGCCAAGTACCCCGACCGCTGTATCGGCCTGTCTGAATACGGTGCGGACGCCAATCCCCAGTATCAGTCTCCTGCGCCGGAGAAGGGGGACTACACGGAAAGCTACCAGTGCGTGTACCACGAGCATATGCTGGAAATGATCGAAAAGCGTCCCTGGCTGTGGGCAACCCATGTGTGGAATATCTTCGACTTTGCCGCCGATGGCCGGGACGAGGGCGGCAAGCACGGCGAAAACCAGAAGGGACTGGTGACCTTCGACCGCCAGACAAAGAAGGATGCCTTCTACCTTTATAAGGCCTACTGGAATCAGAAAGAACCCTTCGTCCATATCGCGGGAGGCAGATATGTAGACCGGGTGGAGCCGGTGACGGAAATCAAGGTCTACTCCAATCAGGAGACTGTGACCCTTAGCGTAGACGGAAAACCCTTCGAGACCCGGAAGGGAAAGCATGTGTTCCGCTTCCAGGTGCCGATTTCGGGAGAGCACTCCATCCATGCTTCCGCCGGGGACTGCCACAGTGTGATTCTGGTGCGCAAGGTATCTGAGCCCAATCCGGACTACCGGATGGTGGCGTCCGCACCGGTGATCAACTGGTTTGACGCGGACGAGATCGATCCAGAGTATTACAGCGTAGCGGATAAGCTGGCAGATATTCGGAAGAACCCGGAAGCGGGAGCCATGATCGACGCCATGATGGCTCAGGGAGCTGCTGCCCGGGGAGACGTGGCGGATGCGGTAAAGGACAATCCCGCCCTCCAGCGGATGATGGGTAGAATGACCCTCATTTCTCTGCTGAAGCAGTCCGGAGCGGACGAACAGGCGGTGAAGCAGCTGAACCGGGTTCTGCAAAACTATAAAAAGGTGTAACGGGGAAGAAGAAATATGACAAAGCGGAAAAAGCTTCTCTATATCGGCGCAGGTGTGGCGGCATTCCTGCTGGTGCAGTGGCTCTTTATCGGCTACCGGTTCAGCTTCGGCCCCTTTAAGTCTCTGGGGGATATCCGTAATGCAAAGATCCCCGGCAACGGGGAAGCCTACCGCATGGACACCCTGGAAAAGCTGCCGGGGAACCCGCTGGAGGGGAAGAATGTGTGCTTCCTCGGCTCCTCGGTGACTTACGGTGCAGCCTCCCTTCGGGAGGGCATCCCGGAGTATTTTGCCGCCCGGTTCGGCTGCAGCTATACCAAGGAAGCTGTGAGCGGAACCACGCTGGTGGATAACGGAAAAAGCTCCTACGTTCAGCGGATGCTAAATGAACTGAATTCCAACACCCGGTATGATCTGTTTGTCTGCCAGCTTTCCACCAACGATGCCTCCAAAAACCTCCCTCTGGGAGAAGTTTCTCAGAGTATGGAACTGAATAGCTTTGACACATCGACAGTGACCGGAGCCATGGAATACATCATCTGCTACGCAAAGACTACGTGGAACTGCCCGGTGGTATTCTATACAGGCTCCCGCTATGACAGCCCGGCGTATGAAGCCATGGTGGAGCGGCTTATGGAGTTGCAGGAGAAATGGGGCATCGGGGTGCTGGACCTGTGGCACAGCAAGGAATTCAATACCATTTCCGACAGCAATCGTGCCCTTTATATGTATGATTCCATTCACCCCACAAAGGCGGGCTACCGGGACTGGTGGTGCCCGGAGATGGAACGGCAGCTCTTGAATTATCTTTCCGATGTGAAGGTGTGAGAAATATGAAAACAACCTATTGCAATCCTCTTGACCTGGGTTATCGGTACAGCCACATGAACGAGGGAAAGCGCCTCTCCCATCGGGAGGGTGCAGACCCTACCCTGGTTTTCTTCAAGGGTACCTATTATGCCTTCGTGTCCATGAGCGCGGGATTCTGGCATAGCAAGGATCTTTTAAACTGGGAGTTCCACGCCGCAAAGAATCTGCTGATCTATGACTATGCCCCGGATGTGCGGCAGATTGGGGACTGGCTCTATTTCTGCGCCTCCCGTAGGAATGTAAACTGTCCCATTCTGCGCACCCTGGATCCACTGACGGAGGAATTCCAGGAGGTTTCCGCACCCTTTGCCTTCTGGGATCCGGATCTATTTCAGGATGACGATGGGCGAGTGTACCTTTACTGGGGCTGCACCAACACCCAGCCCATCTGGGGTGTCGAGATGGATCCGGAGACCATGCTGCCCATTGGGGAGAAGGTGCCCCTGGTCTATGGCAGAGAAGGGGAGCTTGGCTACGAGCGTCCCGGAGACAACGGCGTGGTGGACAGGGAAGGCAGCGTGGTTTATCAGCATTTAAAGCACCTGTTTAACCCGGAAACCGGGAAGATCGAGTTCCCTGTCGGCATGGAGAGTGTGGGCGGCTACAGCGCCGACGCCATGACGGCCATGTTCCTCTCTATCGGAAAGCCCTATATCGAGGGCGCTTTCATGACCAAGCATAACGGAAAATACTACCTTCAATACGCCTGTCCCGGCACCCAGTACAACACCTATGCCGACGGCGTGTATGTGGGCGACAGTCCATTAGGCCCCTTTACCATCCAAAAGAGCAATCCCTATTCCAGCAAGCCCGGCGGATTTATCACCGGCGCAGGCCACGGCAGCACCATCGAGGATGCATACGGAAACTTCTGGCACGCCTCCACCATGCGCATCAGCCGCAATCATGATTTCGAGCGGCGGATTGGCTTGTTCCCTGCTGGATTTGACGAGGATGGCGTGCTGTACTGCAACCAGAACTTTGCGGACTATCCCCACGAGGTGCCGCAGGGCAGGTTCGATGCCGCCGCCCAGCAGCCCAAGTGGATGCTACTGAGCTACAACAAACCGGTCACGGCTTCCTCCGGATCAAATCCGGAACTGGCTGTGAATGAAAATATCCGGGACTGGTGGAGCGCCGAAACCGCCGAGGAAGGCCAGTGGCTGTGCGTTGACCTTGGAAAGCAAGAGGATGTCCGGGCCATTCAGGTGAATTTTGCGGATGAAGCTCTGTGCCCTGAATTCCCCGCTGAGGAATACGGCAGCGACCGGGGAGATCGGCGGCTGGAGCTGGAGCCTCAGATTTCCTACTACACCCTGGAAGCCAGCGCCGACGGAAAAAGCTGGACAGTCCTGGAAAAGGTGTCCCGGGAGTGCTCCAACGGCTACTATGAGTACCCAGAGGGAATTTCCGCCCGGTTCGTTCGGGTAACCGGCGGGAAATTGCCCTACGGTCAGGTCATGCGCATTTCCGGTCTGCGGGTCTTTGGCAACGGCAGCGGGGAGAAGTGCGAGGCAGCCCAAGCAAAGGCGGAGCGGGTGAACGATCTGGAAGCGACGGTTTCCTGGAAGCATATGGACAATGCCCAGGGCTGCAATGTGCGCTACGGCATTGCCCCGGACAAGCTGTACATGAGCTGGCTGGTCTATGGGGCAGACGAAGTGAAGCTGACGACCCTGATAAAGGGTCAGGAATACTACGTCTGCGTAGACAGCTTTAACGAAAACGGAATTACTCCCGGCCAAGTGTTCAAGGTGGTGTGAGTATGGCAAAAAAGGCAGTTCAGCAGTTCATGCTGGGTTCGGTATTAAAAAATGAAGATTCTGTCAGACAGACCCTTGATGCCATTAAGGGGGCAGGCTACGACGGCATCGAACTGTGCGGCTTTATGCTGCACCCTATGGGCTTTATGATCCGGATGCTGACCAAGGCGGCAGGAATGCCTGTGGGCAGCGGCGGGAACCTCCCTTGGGAGAGGCTAATAAAGGAATCCGGCCTGGAGGTGGTATCCATCCATCAGGATCTGGGTTCCGTCGAGAGAGATCCGGCGGCGGTGGCGGAGGAAGCAAGGCGGTTCGGCACGGACACCGTGGTGATCACCGGCATGTACCGCTACGACTATAGCAGTGCGGAAGCGGTGCGGGAGCTTGCCCGGCGGTTAAATGCGGCGGGCAGGGCACTGAAGGAGCAGGGAATTCGTCTTCTGTACCACAACCACAATTGTGAATTTCTGCGGGTCGCCCCGGGGATCAGCGGGTACGGTCTGCTGCTGGCTGAGACAGACCCGGATAATGTAAACTTTGAGTTTGACAGCTATTGGTGTGCCGACTGCGGGGCGGATCCCCTGCATGTCATGGACGCACTGGGCACGCGGATGAAGCTGTGGCACATCAATGACCGGGGAACCAGGCAGTCAGGGCCATGCATGACGCCCATTCTGAAAAGCGACAGCATGGAGCTGGGTACCGGTGCTATGCCCCTGGACGCCCTGTGGGAGAAGGCCAGGGACGCAGGCGTGGAAGCGGTGATCCTGGAGAGCCACCGCAACTGGATTGACAAAAGTCCGGTAAAGAGCCTGGAAGTGAGCGCCAGGTGGTTCAACGGACATATGTAAAGGGGAGACGACCATGCGCGCAATACAATTAAAGACAGAACATATGGTGAACCCCTTGGGGTTGCAGACGGCAAATCCCAACCTGAGTTGGGTCTGCGCCGATGGAATTTGTCAGACGGCTTATCAAATCATTGGAAAGGCAAACGGCAAGATCGTATGGGATAGCGGAAAGGTTGCATCCTCCCAAATGTCTGCACGGTATGGCGGTGCGGCGGCCAAGGCGAGACAGCGGATCTCCTGGAGTGTGAAACTCTGGGATGAGCAAGATCAGGCAGGTCAGGCAGAAAGTGCCTGGTTTGAAATGGGGCTGATCGACGGCAGCTGGGAAGCCAAGTGGATCGATCCGGAACAAATGCATGATGAACAGGAGCGCCAGCCGGCCAGCGTTCTCAGAAGGACGTTTTCGGTAGATTCTACGGACAATGCCCGGCTGTACATCACCTGTCACGGGATGTACAAAACAGAGCTTAATGGAAGGCCAGCGCATGATTTTGTGTATGCGCCGGGAACGGACGATTACCGGAAACGTCTGCAATACCAGACTTTTGATGTGTCTGAATTGCTGAAGCCGGGAGAAAACGAGATCGTGGTTACCCTGGGCGACGGCTGGTACCGGGGCAACAATGGCGTGGACGGGCTGTATAACTATTATGGTTCCGACCTGGCGCTGCTGTGTCAGCTGGAAGTGGACGGAAGGACAGTTTTGCTTAGCGACGAAACCTGGCAAGCAAGCTCGTCCGGGCCTGTTCGCCTCAATGATATGGAGAAGGGAGAGGAATACGATGCCCGGCGGGAGAGAATCACCGACTGGCATGGGGTGACCGTCAGGGACCACGGCTATGAAGCCCTCTGCTGCTCGGAGTCCGTTCCGATTTTGGAGCAGGAGCGATTCCCTGGAAAATGCTTCAAAACACCCAACGGAGAGACCGTGGTGGATTTTGGGCAGAATCTGGCAGGTTACACAGAGTTTCGGCTTCATGGCAAGGCTGGACAGCGGGTCACCCTCTGGCACGGGGAGACCCTGGACGAAAACGGAAACTTCACCCAGAGCAATTTTGATCCCGGTGAGCGGAACAAAAATGGGGGAATTCCACAGCGGGTGGATTACATTTGCAAGGATGGCTGGAATGTATATAAGCCCAGCTTCTCCTATTTTGGCTTCCGTTATGTGAAGGTGGAAAGTGACGCGGATCTGACGGACGCGGAATTCACCGCCATTGCCGTCTATTCGGAAATGCCCCAGACTGGCTTCTTCACCTGCGGCAACGCCGATGTGAACCGACTTTTCCTGAACAGTCTGTGGAGTATGCGCAGTAACTTCTGCGACATTCCCACCGATTGCCCCACCAGGGAGCGGGCAGGCTGGACAGGGGACGCGGGGGCTTTTACGCCAACGGGCGTGTATCTGGCGGACTGCTATCCCATCCTGCGCAAATGGCTGGCAGAGTGCCGTCTGGCCCAGGGAAAGGACGGCCTGGTTGCCAATATTGCTCCGGTTAACAACAGTGGCAGCTTCATCTCCAATATGCTTCAAGGTTCCTCCGGTTGGGGAGATGCCTGTATTTTAGTGCCTTGGGCCATGTATGAAGCTTATGGAGATAAGACGATCCTGGCAGAAAACTATGAGATGATGGTCAAGTGGCTGGGCTTTGTAGAGGAACGGGCCAAGAAAACACGGATTCAGAATCTGCGCAACCCCTATAAAAAGTATCTCGTGGACGAGGGCTTCCACTTTGGAGAGTGGCTGGAACCGGATGTGAGCAGCATGGATACCATGAAGAAAAATATGATGCTGGGCGCGCCGGAGGTAGCCACGGCCTACTATTGCAGGTCAGCCGGATTAACAGCAAAAATCGCAAGGCTTCTGGGAAAAGACCAGGATGCGGCAAAGTATCAGGCCATTGCAGACGGGGCAAAAAATGCCTACCGCTACACCTGTACCCAAAACGGCTCCATTGAATCCAGTCGACAGGCGGAGTATGTTCGGCCCATTGCCTTTGGGCTGCTGGATGGGGAAGAGTCCCAGGCAGCGGCAGACCGGCTGGCAAGCATGGTAGAGGGAAATGGTTACCATCTGAACACCGGTTTTCTGGCAACACCCTTCCTGTGCCGGGTGCTTTCGGACTACGGCCACACGGAAACAGCCTACCGGCTTTTGATGCAGGATACCGTTCCCAGCTGGCTCTATCCCGTAAAGCATGGCGCGACCACCATCTGGGAGAGCTGGGACGGCGTGCGGGAGGACGGAACGGTACACGATTCCCTGAATCATTATTCCTACGGCGCAATCTCGGGATGGCTGATGGGAGATGTCTGCGGGATTCGGCTGGCAGAAGGGAAGCTGGTGATCGCACCGAAGCCCTCCCGGCTCCTTGAACATGCCCAGGCAAAATGGGATTCCCCGATGGGTACCATAGAAAGCAAGTGGTGCTATGAAGGGGATCAGGTGATTCTGGAGGTGAAGGTGCCTGCCAATATGACTGCGGAAGTGCATTTGCCTGATGGTAATGTAGTCTGTGCAAAACCCGGTGTTCATAGGTTTTCCTGCACCCTATAAGGAAGACGGCATCCAGACCACCGGCAATTATTCGTTTTAGAAAAATGGAAATAAAATGGATAATGAAAGAAATTTTAAGGGAGCACCATATGCCAATGAAAATGATCTGGCGCTGGTATGGCGAGGAAAGTGACCCAAATAAATCGCTCCCGGTTTTGGACAGGTATATCAGGTAATCCGATTTTGACCCAGATTTGACCCAAACGGGAGCGGTTTTGAGAACCGTCGAAAACAGGGCCGATTTTAAATGTTTGGAAAACTCCGCTTTTCAAAAGGAATCCCGGTGCTATTCTGGCACCGGGATTCGCTTTATGTTGGGATCCGAAAGAACATTGATTATCGTGGCATGTATGCTGAATGAACCATGCGGTGCTTTGCGGAACGTAGGTTACGAACACACCTGACTGCCGGGTACAGCGGAACCTGCTATAAAGGCTCTGAATGGGTGCCTGCTGTCAGACCTCCCCGTTCAGGATTCTGTAAATCAGCGGCATATCGCAGCTGTTTCGCACCGCGTCCGCAAGGATGTCATATTGCTGCTGCTTGTACGCATTTCTATCGAAAGCCATAAGCTCCTGGAACGGGAGGCCCTTCCTCTGGCACAGCGCCCGGAGAATGGTGTCCGCCACACCGGGAGCGTCAAACAGTCCATGGATATAGCTTCCATAGACATTGCCCTGTTCTATGACTGGGGGCAGCGCCTGCTCACTGCGGCCCA
>CAYMWT010000099.1:0-8111 GCA_964394055.1 uncultured Oscillospiraceae bacterium | reverse complement strand
CTCCTTGCACGGTAATGTATCTGGTGAATGATATTCAGTTTTCAAGATTCAGGTTTGGGGTTTTGCTTACATGCATATTGTACTGGTTTCAAAGGGCTTCCAACAGGGACGGGTTGTGTCACTTTGGCTGCATAACTAACACAAATAGTGTTAGTACAAATCATCTGCCAATTCCTGAAGCAATCGGGAAGATTCCATAAGTGCTTTTTTTATTTCTTTTGTGTTGCTCCTTTTTCCAGTGAGCAGATGGTCCGTTGACACATTGAGATGCTCTGCAATGGTCACAAGGATGTCCAGTGAGCATGTTCTTAAGCCTCCTTCCATCTTTCGGTAATAGCTAGTACTGACATCGATCTCCTCAGCAAATTCCTCTTGCGTGATTCCGCGGCTCATTCGTGCTTCCCGAATTCGCTGTCCAAACATTTTCTGATTAAACTCCATTTTCCTGTTCCTTTCTGCTGGGTGCAGAGCATTGAGGACACAGGAGCGTCAGGGCGCAATTACTGCATTTGGGCGCAGCAAATGAAGGGTACTGAATCTGCATTTTCCGTTTTGAAAAATGCTCTCCCGTATCCTCTGCCCTGATGATCACTCAGGCTTTAGATTTTTGATTGTGATGAAAAACAAAAGCCACCGGCAGGAACACACAATAGCTATAGCTACTGTGTTGTTCCTGCCGGTGGCTTCAACATGTAATATTTCTGGATTACCTACCGGTTGCCAACAGATACGACCGCGAGATGGATTTACTGAGGAACGATGCCACGACCATCACTTCTTTATCTGGTATTGAATTGTAAAACTGGGCTGTCTGTATTAGAGCATTATCTCCCATAGGCGCACCTCATAGGTACTGTACCCTTTGGCGGAAATAATTCTATGATATCCCTTCTTCTGCTTTTCAGCTTTCTGACCATTACCAGTTGGCAATGTCTGCATGTTACTTTGATAGTCCCCGATTCGTCTTTCAAACCGGTGACGATTTTGCCACAGTTCGGGCAGTGCCATGAAAACGGCACCCATTCATGATCCTCCATTATCGCTGCTCCTTTAATCATCGTAATCGCGTGTGGAAAGCCCACACATGTCTGTCTCCTTATGGATCATGACATATTCAGTTGTAATTTGCGAAATCAGACGGCGTAGTTTTTTGCCTCCACAAACCATTTCCCTTCATCTTCAAACAGATAGGTTTCACGGTTTTGGATGACGACAGTATATCGGATGCCGGTTCCGCCGACTTTGGTTGCAGCAGCTCGCTTTCTTTCTTTGAGACGGTCGATAGTGTAGGTCTTCTGCGCTTGATGTCCTCATAAGCTACAATATCCTCACTGCGCCATCCTCTGGTCTGATTTTCACAGGGCAGTACCAGAATCAGGCGAAGCTGAGGATATTCTTTTTTCATTTCAAGAACAGTCTGCGCAGCCAGGGTATCGAACCCCAGCGCGCCTCCCGCTCCATAAAACACAACCCCGGCCTTGATCTGTTCCTCAATCACTCTGCGCAAACGAACAGCCGCTTTCAACTTTTCCTCGCTGCTCAGGCTGCGATGCCCCGTAAAGCAGCAGGTTTTCGCTCTCAAATCCATAATAACTTCTCTCCTTCTTTGGGATATATCGCATATTTTATCACAGGTCGCTAATAATTGCGATATATCCCACTCGATATATCCCAACTTTTTATAGAATAAAGCCAGCGATATATCGTACAGAAGGATGATGTTTTATGAATGCGAAGGAAGCGGTTGCCACCAGGATTCTGGCGCTGTGTGATGAAAGAGGCATTGCCGTCAACGCCCTTGCCAGCAGTGCAGGAGTTCCGCCCTCCACTGTGTACAGTATGCTCAACGCCAAAAGTCAAAACCCCGGTGTTGTTTCTCTCCAAAAGCTCTGCGATGGGCTTGGGATCACCCTGCGGCAGTTCTTTGATGATGATCTCTTTGACAACATTGAGCAGGAAATCAAGTAAACAACGGCAGCACCGGTTTCGTTCAGATTCCGGTGCTGCATTTTTATAGGAACAGCGAGAATTACAATGCAGCATTGCCTCCTCCGCTCATCCCGGAGGACGGCTGCGATGCCTCGCATAACGTACTCCACGCACGGAATCGCCACACTGTTGCCTAGTGCCTTGTAACGGGCGGAATCAGATGCTCCTGGGATGTGTTTGTCCACCCGTCCGGGAAACCCTGCAAACGCTCGCACTCAAGGGGTGACAGGCGGCGAATCAGGTTGGACGCTTCCACAATGCACTTATCGTCGCTCACATACTGGTTATTGATGCTCTTATGGTCTGAACGAACCAGTGTGCCAACCGTTTCCTGATAGGGCTGTACCACCAAATCCGTGGCATCCTTATGCTGCCGGGCACTTTCTGTGCTGGCAACTTTGTCCTCCGAGAACGAGTCCACCCGCTGGCGGCTAAAGACCGCATGGTGGTCTGTGGCCGTCAAGGTATATGCGATGTTCTCCTGGCACCCCAGACCGTTGCCTCCATTCTGGGGCTGGCGGTCTATGGTGTTACCGGAAATGCAGAACACGCTCTCCTGCTCCACCAGCGGAACATTGTTTCCTCCCGTCCCACATCGGGCTGAGATTGTTGGCGATACCTCATGGGGACCAGTGTATCGTGCATCTATGCCGTGATTCTCATATACCATGGGCACATACCCACCGCCCATGCCCATGGAGGCAGGCAGCGTTGGAGATATCCCATCCATTTGTACCCGTGCGTGTTCTTGGTTGGATTCCAGAACTAGGGGCTGATGGCTGTGCATCTGGGCACGGAGTGTGCCGGTGATGTTTTCTGTGCAGTTCATCACCTGCCCACCTTGATCGTTTAGACACAGCACCGGCTCCCGCTTCGCTATGAATGTCTGCTGCTTCATCCCCGGCTGGGCAGCCAACGCACCAGCGATATCGTGCAGAGCCCTCACCTCATCCCGCTGGTTGGCAGCGAAGGCCGTTCTACCTTCTATGGGAGAACAGCTCTCTCGCAAACCTGCCTGAACTTCAAGGGCAATCCGCAACTGCTCCGGTAGGGGCTTCCCCCTCTCGAACGCACGGCGTAAAATCCCGACGCAGGCTTTCCTGGTCAAATAGTATTTGGGGTGCGGTCTGTCCTCCAAAATCTGCCACAAGGTAGATTCTGCGACGTCTCTGGGGGACGCCCCAGTATTGAGCGTCAAGGACGCGCCACGCCAGGGAGAAAGAATCTCCCAGTAGAATACACCCAGCAGATTCCCAGCGCCCGGTGTCAGGTCCAGGAACTGATACGGAATCGCTGACAATTCGAATAATTTCTTCGAGGACAATTCGGAAGTCCTCCCCTTTCGGCTCCCCGCTGGAGAAGGCTCCGGGCACATTTTCCCAGACCATAAATCGGGGTCGCACAAGCACATCTGGTCTTCCTCGCTGTAGATCAGCATTCCTCATCTCCTTTACGATTCGAGTTTGCTCCATAAATAAGCCGGAGCGAGCACCGGCAAGCCCGGCACGTGCCCCGGCAATGGACAAGTCCTGACAGGGCGAACCCCCGGTGATGATATCCACCGGAGGCAAGTCAGCACCATTAAGTTTTGTAATGTCCCCTACATGAATCATGCCGGGGAGCCTCAGCTTTGTAACCTCTATGGGAAAGGGTTCTATCTCACTGGCCCACAGAGGGCGAATACCGCACCGCTGTGCTACCAGAGGGAAACCCCCGATCCCGTCAAACAAGCTGCCCATGGTCAATTCAAATTGTTCCTGATGAAGAATGCACCTCCTGATCAATCTCCGTGCCGTCATTCAGGTACACCCTGATATGGTCGGCTGAAATCACTTTTACCGTATGTACAAGCTGCCGGATTATTTCTTCATCCCAACACCTCATGTAATGGTCTGCCTGATCCAGCACATATTCTATAGAATGTACGTGTTCCCTCACTGCCTGATTATTCCGAAGCCTGGTCGCAATTCGCTCCTGTTGTCGTTTCAGTTCTGCCATCTCCTGGGCAATTTCCGCAAACCGCCTGTCGGCTGCTTCTCCATCTGCACTCTGTTCCAGAAGCTGATCAAATTCCACCGTCAGCTCCTCAATCCTTCGTTTTACCTCTCCCAGGGTCATTGTATCGTCTCTGGTTGGTACCAATTCCTTCCACACAGTATCCGTGATTTGTTCCATCAGCGTCTGCTTCGGAGCCATGCGGGAATTGATTGCTTCCATAATTGCGCTCTGGAGAGCACCTTCCTCCATTGTGGGGGAGTTATGGCAGTATTTCTTCCCATAGTCCAGGCGGCTGACGCAACGCCAGACAATTCGCTTTGCTCCCTTGCTGTTCCAAGTGCATCTGCGATACAGCGTTCCGCACTCACCACATACGAGACGTTCTGAAAGGGCATATTTGCTTGCATAGCTGGATCGGCCTGTGGGAGATTTTGCCGAGGGGCTTTTTGCGGCGGTTCGCCGCTTTGTTTCCTCCTGTACCGCATAGAACAGATCCCGGCTAATAATTGCGGGATGATTGTTCTGAACAAGCACCTGGGGAAGCTGGCCGGTATTCTTCTGTATCTTCCCCCCGATAACCCCCTCCTTGAATGTTTTCTGTCCAAGGACATCCCCACAATACTTCTCGTTTTTGAGAATTGCTTTAATGGTTGCCGGCTCCCATTTCTGACCGCCGGACGGATTCAAAATTTCCTTGCCTTCCAACCTGCCTGCAATGATCCGAGGAGAATCGCCTAGCTTATACCGCTCAAATATGAATCGCACCACCGCTGCTTTTTCCTCGTCTATACATGGTGTGTTATCCTCCCGGATGCAGTATCCGTACAGGCGCTTGAAATTCACATACACCTTTCCCTCCCGGATCGCTTGGCGTTTACCCCATGCTACATTTCGGGAAATAGACTCGCTTTCCGCCTGCGCAAAGGCGCCCAGCATGGTAATCAGCATTTCGCTGTCCATATCCAGGGTATTGATGTTTTCCTTTTCAAAGTAAATCCCGATTCCCATTGCCCGAAACATCCGGGTATAGTTAATCGTATCCAGCGTATTCCGGGCGAACCGGGATATGGATTTTGTCAAAATCAGATCAATCTTTTTGGCCTTGCACCTGCGGATCATGCGGTTGAAATCGTCTCGCTTTTTGGTAGAGGTTCCCGTGATCCCCTCATCCGCAAAAATCCCCGCCATGGTCCACTCAGGATTGGTCATGATCTTATCTGTGTAGTAGCTGCATTGGGCTTCGTAGCTGGACTGCTGTTCTTCCTCCTCTGTAGAAACCCGGCAGTAGGCGGCAACCCGAAGCTGCCGCTTCATGGCCTGCCTTTCTTCCAGCGACTTTGCGGGGATAATCGTTACCGTTCTTTGCGGGGCACTCAACTTATTCACCTCTTTCAATCATTTGGTCGTTTTTCAGCTTGATCTTTACCCTACCGTTGCTGTCCACCTGGACAGCGGATATGTGCAACGCAATGAGATTGGCATCCAATTCCGAGCGTGGTTTCTCTTTTTGGAATGCCCTTCGCATCCGCTGGGTTTCGTACTCCCTTGGGTCAATGTCTGCGTACATCTCCTGCGCAATTTCCTGTAACACCTGCCGAGCACGTTCTTCGTCCACCGGAAGGGCACGAACCAGCTCTTCCAATTCGGATTTCAGCGTGTCCAGCCGCTGGGATCGTGGTGTAGGTGTCTGTGGTGTAGCGATTTGCTCTGGATTGAGGATAAGGCTGTTCAGGAGGTACAGAACCTCATGCTCTATATGGGGCGTAATCCGGCATCCGCATTTTCGCCGCAATACGGTCTGCGCATCCGTTTTCTGCACTGCCGGGGCTTTCTTCTTTCTCTTTTCCTCTGCATCCAAAAACACCGTTGCGTCAAGCAAGGCCGGGAAGCCGCTCTCCCCCAAGTATCTGGTGTCCGCAAGGATTCTGGCCACCATATTCTTGTTCCACGGCTTGTTTTCGTCATATCGAACCGCCGTATTATTCATAAGCTCTGTCAATTCCCGGAGGCTCACTCCCATGTTATATCTGGAAAACAGGTGTAGCACCCAGCTTTTCTCTACAGGGTCGACCACCACTCTTCCATCCTCCATTTTATATCCGAAGGGCTGTTTTCGATTCTTTCCCATCACCTTACCGTCCTCTCTATGGTTTCCCGCAGCTCCAGACCATTTTTCAGCCGGAAGCAAATTTTTGTATTGCTCTCAACCGTGATCCTGTCAGTCAGTTCGCAGAACAGTTCCTCATCGAAGAAATCCAGCATTTCCGGGCCTGCGGATAGAACATCCATAAGCTCGCCGGTGGTTTCGATCAGATCGTTATCCTCCTGTTTCTGGAGAATCTCTTTCTGCTGCTTGGCTTTGCGAAGCTGCTCTGCCAACTGATTGGACTTGGCAATAAAAATGTCAGGGTCAACATTGCCACATCTGTTCAAGGCGGCCAATCGGTGACTCTGACTGATAATGTCTGATATTCGTTTGTTTACTTCCACAATATCCATACCCCACAGCATCTGCCGTTTGCGGATCTTCTTTTCCTCCCGCAAGAGAACCGACAGCACCTCCGGGTGGCTTTTCAGATTAAAGTAAAGGCGCAGAAACGCTTTGATAATTTCGGCTTCCGGAATGGGAGGCAGCGAGCATTTTTCTATGGCTTCCTCGTGGGTTCTGCAAACCCAGTACCATGTGCCGTTGATAGCTTTTGATCGAAGCAAGCCGCCACAGCATTCGCAGTATACTTTCTTTGTAAAGGGACGAGCATCTGTATTGTGTATCTCGGTTCTGCGGTTTGTCCGAAGCTGTACAGCCTGGTCAAACATCTCCTGCGGTATAATTGCAGGATTGCTGTTGCAAACATAGTACATCGGACGCTCTCCCCTATTGGCTTTTTTCATCCTGGGTAATGTATCTGTACGATATTTTTTCTGAAGCAGAGCGTTTCCGGCATAACGCTCATTGGTGAGAATATAATCCACCAGCTTCCTGTTCCAGATCCTGCCAAGCGCTTCCTCCTGATTCAGCCTGTCCGCAATCTCTCTGGAGTTCTTTCCCTGAAGATAATCTGAAAAGATACTATAAACCACGGGTGCCTCCTCTGGAGCAACGCAGAGGCCATCTTCAGTCAATCGGAACCCGGTTGCAGCCCGGCAGGTATTGAATGTGCCGTTTTCCATTCGCTTCTTGACACTCCAGGCCATATTCTTTGAAATGGATTCACTCTCCGCCTGGGCGCAGGAGGCAATTACTGTTGTCAACATCTCGCTGGACACCATCTTGGTGTCGATGTTGTGTTCCTCAAAGTAGATGCTGATACCCAGAGATTTTAGTTCCCGAATGGATTCCAGGCATTCGGTGGTGTTCCTGGCAAACCGGGAGATGGATTTTACCAGCACCTTATCGATTTTTCCTTTTCGGCAATCCGCAATAATCCGTTGGAAATCTTTCCGCTTTTTGGCAGAGGTGCCGCTGATACCCTCATCTGCATAAACCTCAACCAGTTCCCACCCCTCGTGGTTTTGGATCAGATCATGATAATGGGTCTGCTGTGCGTTAAAGCTGTTTATCTGATCATCCGAGCTTGTACTGACACGGCAGTAGGCAGCCACCCGCAAGGCAACTGTTTCCGGCTGTAAGGCTGGTATGTAAATATGCTTTCTCGCAAGATTGTCCTGTGTCACTGCCACCAGATTTCCCTCCTTTCATCAACACATATTACTACACTTTTTCTGTAAGTCTATTCACAGGAATGGACAAACTAATGCCTAGCCAATTGGTAGTTTTACATCAATTCCGAGCTTCACTCCAATTTGCGCAGCTATTTTGTTTGCTTCCTTTTCTGAACAGCACCCGCACTCTGCCAACTGACGGAGCAGCAGGATAATGCCACAGTAATTTGCACTTGTACTCATTTCATTCTCCTATACGCAAAAGCCGCCCTGCTGCATCCGCAAAGATACAGCAGGACGGCTCCCTTCTGAAACTTGAAAACTCGCTTGCCTGTATTTGACACTACTTCCCCAGGCATGAAATGACTTTGTTGCCATTTCAGGGCAGAAACGAAAACCGCACTTGGCTGTGCGTCACGGGAATCTCACCCCTCCGAGGATCTCTCCGAGCTGCCCCCATT
>CAYMWT010000098.1:0-8137 GCA_964394055.1 uncultured Oscillospiraceae bacterium | reverse complement strand
GTTCCTACATCAATTTCGCTGTTGATCGAAATTTCTGCTCCGTACAATGCACAGATATGTTTTACGATTGCAAGACCAAGACCCGTGCCGCCCGTCTTTTTGGAACGGGATTTATCAACACGATAAAACCGTTCACACAAATGAGGGATATTCTCTTTTGCGATACCAATACCCGTATCTTTTACACGGATAATAGTTGATTTTGAGGTTTCCTCAAATACCGTTTCAATCGTGCCGCCGTCTTTATTGTAATTCACAGCGTTGGAAAGCAGATTTTGCAAAAGCTCAAACATTCGTTTTTCGTCGGCAAATACCGTAGCTTTTCCCGATACGGTTGCTGTAATGTTTTTTGCCTTGATTGATTCTGAAAGCTCGGTGATAACCTCGTTTGCAACTGCGTCCATATGAACACATACAGAGGTGTTTTCGTCTTGCAGGGTTTCAAGGCGTGAAAGTTTCAGCATATCCGATATAAGATCAGAAAGGCGCAAAGACTCCTTATGTATTCTTTCAAGCTGTCGTTTCGTGTTTTCTTCCTCACTTTTCGCAAGGGCAAGTTCGGTTAAGCCCAGCATAGCGGTAAGCGGCGTTTTTAGTTCGTGCGAAGCATTGGCAAAAAATTCTTCTTTTTGTCGCGCAAGGTCTTTTTGGGTCGTAATATCGGACAGAATGATAATACTGCTTATTTCATCACGAAGTAAATGTCCCTGCGGGAATACCACCTCTACAAGCAGAGTTTTTTCGCCGAAAGCGCACTCAAAGCGACTATTTGCGTTGCTCTGCGCGTCTGCGATCTTATTCAAAAGCGTTGTATCTTCAATCAAATAAACAAGTTCTTTAGAAACCACGCGCCCATTTCCACCGAATAAAGAAAGCGCACTACCGTTAATAAATACGATCTTTTGATCTTTTGAAAGGGCAATAATGCCTTGGGAAATATTATCAAGAACCGCGTTCAACTTTTCGCGCTCATTTTCTTCCTTGCGAATGTGTGATACGGTCTTGCTGTTCAAAGCATTGATCTCGTCGTAAACAGCGTAAAATTCGCTATCCTGCATATCCGTATTTAGTGGGATATAGTTACCGTTATTTACACTTTTAAGACTTTTTGAAATATCTGTTATTCTGTTTGCTACACTCTCGGAAAGCTTCTTTGCAAATACTCCCGCGATAAGCGCACTTATAATAAGTGCAAGGCATAAAAACGGGATCGTCGAAAGGATATAATCGTTAATTTCGGCACTCTTTACGGCAAGACGTAAAATCGCTTCGCTACCGTCTGAAAACTGCGTTTTGACCGCATAATAGGTCATCTTGCAAGCAAATGTGTCAGAATATCGCTCAACCGTTTTCGGTTCTCCAGCGATGGCTGCCGCAACTTCCTCACGATCAATATGATTTTCAAGCTGTTCGCTTGTGTCGTTGTCATACAGCACATCACCGTTCATTGATATTACAGTAATGCGGCACTCGTCTTGATTCCTGAAAACATCAAGTTCGTCAAAATCTTCTGCGCTATTTAACAGAGCCGATACAAGGTCGGTTTCCGTAATAAGACGTTCAGAAACAATGTTTTTGTTTCCGAAATATGTAGCACCGATTCCCGACGCAAATAATATCAAGACCGACAGCAGAGTTATGATACAACTTTTAATAAAAATACTTTTTTTCATATGTTCTCAAACCTATACCCAATCCCTCTGACAGTAACGATACAATCACCGCTACTGCCCGCGTTTTTGATTTTGTCGCGCAAGGTTGCCATATGCATATCAAGCGTTCTTGTTTCACCCATATAGTCCTCGCCCCATACCTCGCGGAACAGAGCTTCACGATTTACGGTTATACCCGCCTGACCTATCAGTATCTTAAATAACTTAAATTCTTTGAGGGTGAGTTTCAGATCTTCACCCTTATAAAGAATTTTATAGGTGTTATTATCGACGGTAAAACCACCTGCATTTGTTACATATAGATTTGCGCGTCGCAAATTCGTTTTTACCCTTGCCATAAGTTCAAGAATAGAAAACGGCTTTGACATATAATCGTCAGCACCTTTATTCAGCCCTTTTACGAAAGATATTTCATCGGACTTTGCGCTAACAATGATAACGGGTACGCGCTCGTCAATTTCCCGTATTTTCGTAAGTATGGTGTAGCCGTCCATATCGGGAAGCATAATATCAAGAATAATGATACTCGGCTTTACTTTTTCAAACACCTCAAAAAACTCTTTTCCCGAAGAAAAGATTTTCACAAGATATTCGTCCTCAAAAGCCCCCTCATACACTTCTTGTATGCCCTCGTCGTCCTCTACAACATAAATTAAAGCGTTTGTGTCTTTCATATCAATACTTCGTGTGTACCCCCGTTTCGTTGTATTTCGTCCATTCGGCAACGTTCACGGCGTGGTCGCCAATCCTTTCAAGATATTTTGCTATCATCATAAGCTCAATCGCTTGGTCGCCGTTGCTTCCGTCCTTACGAATAAGAGATATAAGTTCTTCCTTTACTGTAAGGAAAAGATCGTCCATTTTATCGTCAAGGGCAACAACTTCATCAGCGAGAGCTTCATCGTTTCTGATAAAGGAATTGACGCTTTCCGAAACCATTTTGATTGCGAGCTTACCCATTTTTGTGATGTGGGTGAGCTTTTTAATATAAGGCGCACCACCAAAGGTATATACAATATCGCCTATATCGCTTGCCTGGTCTCCAAAGCGTTCAATATCGGTAATCATTTTGAGCGCACACGAAACTTCCCTAAAATCTTTTGCAACGGGCTGTTGTTTCAGCAGAATACGCATACATTTCTTCTCAATATCCATTTCGTATTCATCGACTTGCTTATCCATTGCGCCGATGCTTCTGCCAAGTTCCGGGTCTTGCTCGGTAAGTGCCTTAATTGCCGTTTCAATCATATTCTCGGTCAAACGGCACATTTTCACAAGCTCTGTTTTGAGCTGTGCAAGTTCTTCTTCAAACTGTTTTCTTGCGGACATATCCGATCTCCTTATTATATCATATTTTTGTGAATTTTTCAATCGGGCAAGAGATTAACCGAATCTTCCCGTAATGTATCTTTCGGTACGCTCGTCTTTGGGTTCCGTGAAAATATCGTCTGTATCGCCAAACTCAATCAATTCACCGAGAAGAAAGAAGCCCGTCTTATCCGAAATTCGTGTAGCTTGTTGCATATTGTGAGTAACCATTACAATGGTTGTATTCTTTGAAAGTTCCTCGCAAAGTTCCTCAATTCTGCCCGTAGAGATCGGGTCAAGGGCAGACGTCGGCTCGTCCATTAAAATAATTTTCGGTTTAACGGACAATGCTCTGGCAATGCACAATCTCTGTTGCTGTCCTCCCGAAAGACCAAGCGCGGATTTGTTCAAACGATCTTTCAGTTCGTCCCACATTGCGGCGGCTTTCAAGGACTCTTCCACAATGGCGTCAAGTTCGTGTCTGTTATGAATACCAAACGTGCGCGGTCCGTATGCGATATTGTCATATACGCTCATTGGGAAAGGATTAGGCTTTTGGAAAACCATGCCGACGTTCTTGCGAAGTTCGTTTATATCAGTCTTTCCGTATATATCTACATCACCGATTCTGAAATCACCCTCGATACGGCAACCCGCAACAAGATCATTCATACGGTTAAAGCACTTCAAAAAGGTGGATTTGCCACAACCCGAAGGGCCGATGAAAGCGGTAATTTTTCTTTCGGGAATTTCAATATTGATATTTTTTAATGCTTGAAAATCGCCGTACCAAAGATTTGCATTTTGTACGGAGATACTTTGTCCAAATTCTGTAACTATATTATTCTTTTTCGACATTGTTAAACTCCTTTTAGCTTTCTTGTGAGCTTGCCCGAAATAAATTCTGCAAGCAAATTGAGCGAAAGCACAATTACTATCAACACAACTGCTGTTGCGTATGCTTCATTCAAATACCAACCCTCACCCGAAAGCTGATACAATGCTACTGCAAGCGTCGCGCCGCTATCACCATATCCCGTAGGTACAGCCGAGATCACAGAACCCATCGTATAAAGGAAAGGTGCAGATTCGCTGATAACTCTACCCATACTCAATATAACGGCTGACATAATACCGGGGAGAGCCGACGGAAGCACGATTTTGAATATTGTGCGGAGCTTACCCGCGCCGAGTGCAAAACTGCCTTCTCGTAAGCTGTCTGCAACCGATTTCAAACTTTCCTCTGTGGAACGCACAATCGTGGGTATCAGCATAATGCTGACGGTAAGAGAGCCTGCAACGATACTGCTTGAACCTCCGAAAACCGTTACAAAGGTTATCATACCAAATAAGCCGTAAACAATGGACGGAACGCCCGAAAGTATGTCGATAGCTGTGCGAATGATCTTAACGAATATATTGTTTTTCTTCGTATATTCATTTAAGAATACGGCTGTCATAATACCGACGGGAACAGCAATAATCAAGCTCAATGCAACTGCCATAAGCGTTGCAATTATGCTTGGTAATATCGTGATGTTCTCACTTCCAAATTCATACTTGCCGAAAAGCAAATGCGGATTTGTAATTAGTTCGGGTAAACCGTTCACGAATACAAAACCAATAATCAAGATCAGAGATACGCCCGATAATACACCCGCGCCAACTGCTACACATTTGCCGACAGAGGTAATCTTGATTTTATAAGCGATAGCTGCGATCTTCTCCTTAATCAGAGCGAAAGGAGAAGATTTTTTTACACTACCTTTTTTCGCACTTTTCTCCACAAGTTTTTTTACTGACTTATTGGAAATTGCATTAAACAATACGTTTACAATCAAAATAAATATGAGAAGAATAACGCCCGTTGCGATCAGCGCACCTTCTTGAAGTTCTCCCGCATATCCCATTTCCATAACAATGTTTGCGGTCATAACACGGAAGCTGTTAAATAAGCTGTTCGGATAGGTTGGTGCATTTCCCGCGACCATAACAACCGCCATTGTTTCACCAAGCGCACGTCCTACGCCTAATACAAGTGAAGCCATAATACCCGACTTCGCGGCGGGAACGACAACCCTAAAAGCCGCTTCTGAATGGTTGGAACCAAGTGCTACCGCACCCTCATAATACTGCGACGGTACAGCTTCAATACTTGTTTTGGAAAGTGATACAACGGTCGGTAAAATCATAATACCAAGTATGATTGAGGTTGCGAGTAATCCACTTCCGTTGTTGGGTGCAATGTTGGATAGTAACGGAAGTAAGAACACAATGCCGAAAAATCCGTAAACAACGGACGGGATTCCCGCAAGCAGATTGATAACCGAGGAAAATACTCTTTTCAATTTGCGCGGGCAGAAAAATACAATAAATACGGCTGTGAAATATCCAAGCACACCACCAAACAAGAGCGCACCAACCGTTGCGGCGAATGTACCGACTATCATTGAAAAAATACCGTAACTGCCCGATATACTTTCGGTATCAAATGTATCATTTCTGTCGGGTGCCCAATTATCACCAAACACAAAATCAAAGATACCGAGCTTATTAAAAGCGGGAACACTTTTTATAATCAGAAAAGCGAATATGGCGATAACGGCGATAATACATATTACCGCCGCTATCCCGAACACGGCTTTTCCAAAAGTTTCTTTTGCTTTAGCCTTGTTCGTCATATATTACTCACCGATTTCGCTGAACTTTGTTACCTTGCCGCTGAAAATTTCGTAAAGGTTTTTCAAGGTAAGATTGGAAATGTCGGCATTATCCTTGTGTACGATAACTACAACCGCGTCAAGGCAAGCGTTAAAGGAAGTGATGTCTGCTTGATTTACAGAAGCAGAGGAAAGACCGATCACATTGCCTTTGGTATCATCTTCAACAGCTTTTCTGCCAACGGAAGATCCTTCAAGCTGAATATCGAAGATTTCTTCTGCACCGACACCGTAAAGATCGGCATATGCTTTTGCCGCCGCATTGATGAACTTTTCCATAGAGGTTGAACCGCGTACAACAATCTTGCCACCCGTAGGCAAACTTGCCTGTTTGGTATAGGCAACAACTTCAATGGGTGCGCTACCCTCATTAGCGCGTTTTGTGCCATCTTCAAGGAAGATACAACCAGCCGCTTCTGCGTGTGCTTTAGTGTCTGCGCTCTTGAGGTAATTCATAAAGTCTGCGGTGATAGGGTTGAGCGTTACATTTGCGTTAGTCATAACAACAAACGGACGCTGAATCTTGTATGTGCCGTCAAGTACGGTTGCTTCGCTCGGAACAACGCCGTCAACAGAAACAACCTTTACGCTGTCATTGAGAGAGCCGAGAGATATATATCCGATTGCATTCTTGTCGGACGCTACCGTAGAAAGAACAGTACCCGTTTTGGTCTGCTGTACGGCGATATTGGTTGTGTTATAAACCTTTTTGCCGTTTGCGTCTTTTTCTTCAAGGAAATGTTCACCGTCGGTAACAACCTTGTCAAAGGCTTCGCGTGTTCCGCTTCCTTGTTCTCTCACAACAACGGTGATGTTCTTCTCGGTGTTTCCGCAAGCCGCAAGGCTGAACACACAAGAAAGTGTAAGTACGATTGCGAGTAATGATGTAATTGTTTTTCTCATTTTGTTAATCTCCTTTTGTTTTGATTACGCCATTATTATACCCTTTTCAAAAAAAGCCCACTACCATACACACCTTTTGATAACGTAAAGTTTATGTAAAGTCATAGAATTTTTTACAACCTCTTTTTAGGTATATTGTCTTTATAAAGTGGCATTATAATGGCTAATGATATGAATTGTGTAATCATATTCAAGAAAGAAGATGAACTGTATAATATAAGGATAGGAATTATTATAGCACAAAGGAACGTAAAAGTAATGAAAAGACCCGTACCAATTTACGACTTTACGGCGTTCGGAAAGGCTATAAAAGAGGCGAGAACAAAGCGCGGCGAATCCCGCAAGAATGTCAGCGACGATATGGATATATCGCCCCGCTATCTTGCAAATATTGAGAACAAGGGACAGCAACCGAGCTTACAAATCTTTTATGAGCTTGTTACCCGTTACGATATATCCGTAGATCAATACTTTTTCCCCGACAAGAGCGCGGATAAAAGCACTATGCGCCGTCAGCTTGATACTCTGCTTGACGGAATGAGTGATAAAGGTTTACACATCGTTTCGGAAACAGCGAAAGCGGTTGTTGAAGTCGAAAAAGAAAACGAAAACTAAACAGAAACGCGGCAGACTTGATTTTGAGTTTGTCGCGCTTTTTTTATGTTTTTTCTCCGTTTGTTTGGCAGAATTGCATTTAAGTTAGTGTATATAGATAGAGGGGATAAAGTTTCGTAGCAAGCATAGGAAGTTGGTACCCACTTCCGTATTTTCGCCCTTGCCGCGTTTCGCGCTTCGGTTGAAAATGGCTTGTTGGGAAGCGTCCCAAACCCTCGGTCATAGAAAGGAGAACGTCAGATGAACGGACGGCAAAGGACGGTACAAATCAAGTTCCGTGTTACAGAGGAAGAACGGGCTTTGATAGAACAGAAAATGAAGCTCATACCCACCGACAATATGGCGGCATATTTGCGGAAGATTGCCATTGACGGATATATTATTGAGCATAGCGCGGCACTCTGCAACGTACTCGGTAATTGCCGTAAAATATGCCGTGTCAACGGGTGTCAGACTTGCGGTATTATGTAATGCGGTTTTCGCCGCTTGTTCCATTTCCGAGAGGTTACAATGTAGCCGCAAATACGGGACAACTTCGCCTACCAAAAGCTCGCGTGTCGCTTTGTCTGCTTCCATAGCTTCGCGCCCCTCACTCCGCAATACACCGCTTAGACCGTTTACCATTGCATCAGCCGATGACAATTTGGAATTCCAAACTGGTATTCGGCCCCTGCCTTCTGGCTCTCGTCCAGAGTGATCCGGCTGCCCCGGATCTCCCGCAGGACTTCATCCGCATAGGGATCCCGGATGTGTTTCTGTTCTCTGTGCTCTTCCAGCCAGTTTGCGGCGCCCTCAGCCCGCTCCATAATGCCATCCCAGGTGACAGCCTCATCCCCGGCTATGTAGGAGTACACGTCCTTCAGAAGACCCGAAAGCTCTGCCTTATTTCCCTTCGCCCCGGAAGAGCGCATCAGGTAT
>CAYMWT010000097.1:0-8154 GCA_964394055.1 uncultured Oscillospiraceae bacterium | reverse complement strand
AGTACGGCTACACCGTGCTCATCACCGCCGACCACGGCAACGCCGACCAGATGACCGAGACCAAGAAGGGAAAGACCTCTGTCCGCACCGCCCATTCCCTGAACCCCGTTCCCTTCATTATCTATGACACCGATCGGGAGTGGAAGATCAAGGACGGCGCTTATGGCCTGGCCAATGTGGCGCCCACCGTTGTGAAGATGATGGGCCTGACCGCCCCTGATTGCTGGGAAGCCAGCATGGTATGAGTTCCGCAAACGAAAATGTAACAGGAGGTACGGAATATGATCCGTCATGAATGTGAAAACGGCAGTGTCAATGTCAGCACCAATGTGTATACTGACATTGTAGGTACCGCGGCCATCAACTGCTTTGGTGTGAAGGGCATGGCTGCCCGGAGCCTGACCGACGGTGTGTATCATATGCTGCGCAAGGAATCTGTGGGAAAGGGCGTCCATGTGACCTTTAACGAGGACGACTCCATTTCCATTGACCTGCATATTATTGTAGACAACAATGTGAACCTGAACGCGGTGGGCGCTTCCATCATTTCCGAGGTGCGCTATGTGGTGACCCAGTGCACCGGCACCGCGGTTCGGGCAGTCAATGTCTACGTTGACTCTATGATGATCGGCTAACGGAGGGAAAGAGAATTGAAACAAACCATCAATGGCATCGACCTTCGCAGAATGATCATCAACGCCGCTGCGTCCATTGAGCACAGCCAGCAGGCGCTGAACGAGCTGAATGTTTTCCCCGTTCCCGACGGCGACACGGGAACCAATATGTCCATGACCATCAATGCCGCCGCCTCCGACCTGCGCCGGACGGAGGATCCGGATCTTTCCAAGGCTGCCAAGGTGGCCGCCTCCGCCATGCTCCGGGGCGCCCGTGGTAACTCCGGTGTCATATTGTCCCTGCTGTTCCGGGGCATTTCCACCAGGCTCAAGGGTGAGACGGATTGCGACGGCGTGTTGTGGGCCCAGGCCCTTCAGGAGGGCGTGGACGCTGCCTACAAGGCGGTTATGAAGCCTGCCGAGGGCACCATCCTCACCGTATCCCGTCTGGCCGCTGCCAAGGCTACAGAGGCTGCCCGGGAGAATAACCACATTGAGTATGTTCAGGAGGCCGCCATTGCCGAGGCAAAGCTGGCTCTGGCGGACACCGTCAACCAGAACCCGGTGCTGAAAAAGGCCGGCGTGGTGGACGCGGGCGGCAAGGGCTGGCTGGTGGCGCTGGAGGCTATGCTTCTGGCCCTTCAGGGGGAAGACGTGGTATCTGCCGAGGCCTCTGAAACAGCCACAAAGGACAGCGCGGACTTCTCCGACTTTAACACTGAGGATATCACCTTCTCTTACTGCACCGAATTTATCATCTCCCGGGAGAACGACAAGGATCCGGAGGCTCTCCGTGCCTTCCTGGACAGCCTGGGCGACAGTCTGGTGCTGGTGGACGATGATGAGATCATCAAGGTGCATGTGCATACCAACGACCCCGGTAAGGCCCTTCATGAGGCCATCGAGTACGGCTCCTTTGTCACCGTGAAGATCGAGAATATGCGGCTTCAGCATACGGAAAAGGTGATGACCGAGGCGGAGAAGGCCCCGAAGATCGCCGAGCCGGAAAAGCCACTGGGTGTGGTTTCCGTCTGCGCCGGTGAAGGCCTGGCCGATGTATTCCAGAATCTGGGGGTGGACGCCATCATCTCCGGCGGCCAGACCATGAACCCCAGCACCCAGGACATTCTGGAGGCTGTGAACAAGGTTCCCGCGGAAACCGTTTATGTGCTGCCCAACAACAAGAATATCATCATGGCTGCGGAGCAGGTGGACGCCCTGACTCCCAAGCATGTGGTGGTGATCCCCTCCAAGACCGTGCCCCAGGGTGTGACGGCCATGCTGAGCTTCAATCCCGAGGGAGACGCGGAGGAGAACACCCAGGCCATGACCGAGGCCCTGGACACCGTGGACACCATGCAGATCACCTACGCCGCCCGGAATTCCGATATTGACGGCTATGATATCCACGAGGGTGACTATCTGGCTCTGTACGGCAGTGCTTTGTTTGGCACCAGCCAGGACATTCGGGTGCTGCTGAAGTCCCTGGCGGAAAAGGTCCGGGACGAGGGCAAGGAGTATATCACCATTTACTACGGCGCGGATGTAAAGGAAAAGCACGCCCAGAAGGCGGCGGATATCTTTGCGGACATCTGCCCGGAGGCAGATGTGAACCTGCTTCGGGGTGGTCAGCCTGTATACTATTATCTGATCTCTGCGGAATAATGGCAGAATTTTGCCCGCTGCCTTTTGGCAGCGGGCCGTTTCCATTTTGTATGAGGAAGGGAGGAAACAGGGATGCGGGACATCCGGGAGCTGAAAAACATTGCCAAGCGGGAGTTCCCTCAGGGCGGTCTTATCGGTAAGGCCATGGCCCTGTGGAAGAAGATTTCCGCCATGCAGATCCCTATGCACGCGGGCTATGCCTCCTACTTCATTGTTCTGGCCATTTTCCCGGCATTGCTGCTGGCCCTGGCGCTGCTGCGCTATACCAGACTTCAGGTGTCAGATCTGATGGATGTGGTGGGAGATTTCCTGCCGTCGGCGCTGCTGGCCATGGCTGAGGGATTGATTTACAGAATCTATGAGACGTCCTCCGGCGCCATCGTTGGCGTGTCCGCCATCACGGCGCTGTGGTCTGCCAGTAAGGGCGTGTACGGAATCCTGCGGGGCCTGAACGCCATTTACGGTGTCACGGAGGATCGTGGCTATGTCTACACCCGGGGCATCAGCGTGGTGTATACCTTCTTCTTCATGCTCATTCTGGCACTGACTCTGGTGCTTCATGTGTTCGGCAACAGTCTGATCTCACTGCTGGCCCTGACGGAGCGGCCGGTACTGAAATTCATTGGGGAAATCATCGACTTCCGGTTCCTGTTTTTGCTGCTGCTGCAAAGCCTTTTCTTTACCTTTATGTATATGAAAATGCCCAACCGCCGCAACGGCTTTCTGGACAGTCTTCCCGGCGGTGTGCTGTCCAGCATCGGCTGGATGGTTTTCTCCGACCTGTATTCCATTTATGTGGAGAATTTTGCCCACTATGTGAGCATTTACGGTTCTGTGTATACCATCGCCCTGAGTCTGGTGTGGCTGTACTGCTGTCTGATTATCCTGTTTTACGGCGGTGTGCTGAACCGGGTGCTGATGACCAATCTGGAATTGTAGATATTTTGTAAATTTCTGCCGCGTTTACGGGATGTTCACAGTTATTCTGTAAGATTCAGGAAAAAGGAGGGGACACATGTGTTTGGATATGTAACGGCGAATTATCAGGAGTTGACCAGGGAGCAGCAGATCCGCTATGGAGCGGTTTACTGCGGCATCTGCCGCCGGATCCGGGAGCAGTCGGGAAACGCTGCCCGGCTGGGACTGCGCTATGATATGGCCTTTCTGTCTCTGCTTTTGATGAGCCTGTATGAACCGGAGGAGAACCAGGGAAAAAACGGCTGTGTTCTCCATCCCCTTCATCACCGCCCATGGATCGACAACCAATTTATCCGGTATGCCGCGGACATGAATGTGGCCCTGGCCTACTATAACTGCCTGGATGACTGGGAGGACGAGGGAAAGCGCTCTGCCAAAGCCATGGCTAGACTATTTGAAGCCCATCTCCCGGAAATCCGGGAGCGGTATCCCAGACAATGCCGGGCCATTGAGAAGTGTATGGAAGACCTCTCCCAAAAGGAACGGGACAATTGTCCCAATCCCGACGCTGTGGCAGGGGATTTTGGGGCGCTGATGGCAGAGCTTCTGGTATATAAGGAGGATCTGTGGGCGAAGGATCTGCGGATTCTGGGAGACAGCCTGGGACGATTTATCTACCTCCTGGATGCGGCCCTGGATTACGACAAGGATGCCAGAAAGGGAAGGTACAACCCATATCTTGCCATGGGCACCGGAAAGGATCCGGCAAGATGGGAGGAATATCTGGTGCTCACCATGGGCAGGGCCACGGAGGCTTTTGAGAGACTGCCTCTGGTGCAGGACAAGGCGCTGCTGGATAACATTCTGTACAGCGGCGTCTGGGTAAGCTATCGGGGAAAAGGGAGAGGACAAAATGGCACAGGATCCGTATAAGGTGCTGGGCGTCAGCCCGGATGCCAGTGATGAGGAAATCAAGCAGGCCTACCGCCGTTTGGCGAAAAAATATCACCCGGACCTGAACCCCGGGGATCAGGAAGCGGCAAGGAAAATGCAGGAGGTCAACGCGGCCTACGAGCAGATTAAAAACCCGGCAAGCGCGGCGAACAACGGCTATGGAAACGCCGGTTACGGCGGGTATGGTTCCGGCTACGGCGGTGGGTATTACGACCCCTTCGGCGGAGGCTATCGGCAGCAGAGCGCCGGCGGCAGTCAGGGCGGCGACCAGTACCAGCAGGCGGCCTACCAGTATCTGCGGTTCGGTCAGTACCGTGAGGCCATCAATGCTCTGGAAAACTGTCGGGAGCGGAACGCCCGGTGGTATTACCTCAGCGCCCTTGCCAATAACGGTATGGGCAATCAGGTCACGGCTCTGGAGCATATTCGCAGAGCGGTGAGCATGGAGCCGGACAACCCGGAATACTTAGACGCCCTGAACCGGATCGAAAACGGAGGTACCGTCTATCGTCAGCAGGCGGGCGGCTTCCGGGGCTTTACCATGGGAGGCAATCCCTGCGCGAACCTGTGCCTGTGCTATCTGGTGCAGATGCTGTGCTGCGGCGGAAGACCCTTCTTCTTCTGCTGCTGAAGCACTTATAAATCAAAAAATCGGTGGAAGCTTTTCATGGCTTCCACCGTTTTCTTATGCCTCTTTGTACATTCCGGCGGCGTCGTCCTTGCGGACAGCTTCCGATACCTGAAGCACCTCCACGGCCACCGTCCGGGCGCCCATGGCGATCTCGATCCGGTCACCCACCTTCACATCATAGCTGGCCTTGACCACTCTGCCGTTGACGCTGATGCGCCCGTTGTCACAGGCTTCGTTGGCCACCGTCCGCCGCTTGATGAGCCGGGAGACCTTCAGAAATTTGTCCAGCCGCATAGGCCTTACTTCGCCACGCTGTCCTTCAGCGCCTTGCTGGGCTTGAAAGCGGGCACCCGGGTAGCGGGGATCTCAATGGATTCCTTGGTGTGAGGGTTGCGGCCCATCCGGGCGTCCCGTTCCCGGGTCTCGAAGGTGCCGAAGCCGGAAACCTGCACCTTTTCACCCTTGACCAGGGCGGCGGTGATGGCGTCAACAGCGGCGTTGATTACCCGTTCGGTATCCTTCTTTGTCAGGCCGGTGCTGTCCGCAGCGGCGGTGATCAGTTCGGTTTTATTCATGAATGTGTCCTCTTTTCTTGAAAATAGTCATTGCAGCGGTGCGGGAATGGCACCGTCAGATCCTCTGAATCCTCGGGGAAAATCTTCATTAGATTAACATAACTTGACTTAAAAAGCAAGATGTTTTTATCATAATTTCAGGATCTGTGCGATTTTTTCGCCCTTTGGCAGAAGCAGACAGTCGTTCCTGGTAATGGCCCTCAGCCTGACAGCCGCCACCAGATAGACAGCGACGCCAATCAGGATGGGCAGGACGCACTGGATCAGGCTGCTGGTGATCCCTGCCTTTTCCAGCAGAAGCAGAGCGCCCCATACGAACAGCCCCATAACGGCAGAGGCCAGAGTGGAGCGCACCAGGTTTTTCAGCACAGCCGGAGCACGGGGCAGCAGGGTATGCATGGAATAGAGGTTGAAGATGGTGATGGACAGATAGCACACCAGTAAGCCCAGGGGCGTGCCCATAATGTGAATGTGGGGATTCCCGGTGAGAATATATACCGCTCCCAGGTTCAGCAGCCCGCCCAGAAGCATGTTTACCATAGCCCGAACTGCATAGCCATAGGCCTGCAAAATGGCGGTAGAGACGAAGGAGACGCCGTTGAAGGCGATACAGACGCCCAGGATCGCCATAAGCTTTGTGGCAAGGGCCAGGTTCTCACCGGAGTAGCGGCCCAGCAGCGCGGTGACAGGCCGGGCCAGCAGCACCAGCCCGAAGGCACAGGGCATACACAGAAGGCCCGTGATCCGGATGCCGGACTCGGTGGTTTCCAGAGCCTCCTCCTGATGGCAGGTGGTGAGCTGGGCCGTGATGGCGGGGATGATGCTGATGGTGATGGGGGTAGTAAAGGCGCAGGGCATATTGAAGATGGTCTGGGTCATGCCGTAAATGCCCCGCATATCATCGGCGACCCCCTGACTGTAGCCCAGATGCAGCAGCTGCCCCATGTAGATTTTGGTTTCCAGAACGGTGAAGATCTGCAAGGCCGCAGAGCCTACGGTAATGGGAATTGCAATGGCCAGCAGACCCCGGGCGGTATCGGCGTAGCTGCGGGGCGTCTCCTCAGTGACAGGGAGCATGGCGTAGCTCTTGCGGAAGCAGAACCGCAGGAAAATGGCAGATACCAGGCAGCTTGCTGTGACGCCCAGAATCGCGCCTCCGGCGGCCAGAGGAATCTCACCGGTAAGCTTCAGAAGAAGAATCGCGGCGGCGATGCCAACGATCAGCTTCACCACAGCCTCCAGCACCTGGGAGACGGAGGTGGGGATCATATTGCTCTGCCCCTGGAAGAAGCCCCGGTAAACGCTCATAATGCACACCAGAAGCACACAGGGACCGAGACAGCCAATGGCGGCCCAGGCATCGGGCTGGTTCTGGAATTGGGCCAGCTGTCGGCAGAATAGGGTCATAAGCAGACTTCCGGCAATGCCCAGACCCAGGAAGATTCCTCTGGCGGTGGCGTAGATCCGGCGTACCTGGGTATAGTGGCCCAGGGAATTGGCCTGGGAGATCATCCGGCTCATGGCAACGGGGAGACCTGCTGTGGAGATCATGAGCAGCACGTTATAAATTTCGTAGGCGGTGTTAAAGTAGCCAAAGCCCTTTGTGCCGATGATAGCGTTGAGGGGGATTTTATACAGTGCGCCGATGACCTTGACCACCGCGGTGGCCAGGGCAAGGAGTGCTGTGCCCTGAAGGAAGTTTTGCTTTTTCTGAGCGTCAGACATAGTGCCTCCTTACTTGCCCTCGTCAAACAGACGGGGGATTGCGTAGCCGGTCAGCTCTTCCACCACTTCCTTCAGGTCGATGGTGGGGAAGCGGCCGTTTTGATAAAGGATGTTGCCCCGAACCATGGTCATGGCCACGTCGCCGCCCTTGGCTGCCCAGGTCAGACCGCTGAGCACATTGTGACAGGGCATCAGGTGGGGGGCGGTGAAGTCCACCAGGGCCAGATCCGCGTCCATGCCCACAGCGAGCATACCGCACTCTTTTGCCCGTCCCTGAGCCTGAGCGCCGGTGACGGTGGCCATCATCAGGGCAGCGGAGGCAGGCAGGGCGGCAGAGTCTTCGCCGGTCTTCCGGGCATCCATAGCGGCGAAGCGGATGACCTCGAACATGTCCAGGTTGCCGCACTCGATGGCGCCGCCGGTACCCAGGACCACGTTCATACCGGCTTTGACGCTTTCCAGAATGGGGGTGGAAGCGTAGCCGTTTTTGTAGGCGGAAACCGGAGTCGCCACGGCGGTGACATGCTTTTTCCCCAGTAGTTTACGCTCCTCGGGGGTAAGATATGTACAGCTTGCGGCGGTAGCGGGAACGGCAAACAGATTGTGGCAGTTCAGCAGCTCTCCCGGGCCCATGCCCGTGCGATCCAGGCAGGAATCCACCTCGGATCGGGTTTCCGCCAGATGGAGCTGCATGCCGATCCCGGCCTCGCTGGCATAGCCTGCCAGACCCTCCCACAGCTTATAATTGCTGGTATACTCCGCGTAGATTCCGGCGTCGATTTTGATGCGGCCACTATCATAACCGTTCCACTTGTCCACCAGACGCTTCAGCTCCTGGCACTGCTCGTCGGTTTCAAAGTCAAAGTCCTCACTGGCATCGATGAAGCGATAGCTGGACAGAGCCAGATTTGCCTTGATGCCGGACTGAGCCACGGCCTGGGCTGTGGCCTCCGGGTAATAATACAGGTCAGAAACGGAGGTGACGCCGAAGCGCAGGCACTCGGAGATGGCAAGCAGGGCCGCGGCCTTGGCTGTCCGGGAGTCCATTTTGGCCTCCTTTTGCAGCAGGGCC
>CAYMWT010000096.1:0-8203 GCA_964394055.1 uncultured Oscillospiraceae bacterium | reverse complement strand
TTTTCAGAAGGGTGTCCTTCTCCTCGGCGGTCATCCGGCGGGGATCCAGGGTGATATTTTTTTCTCTGGAAGCTTCCACCTTGGCGATGGATTCCAGCAATTTCGGATCGGAATACATACTTCTCCCTCCTTACTTTTCAATGTCCCGGTGGTTGTACAGCTCCTGAATTTCCGAAAGGGGCTTTCCCATCAGGTCTTCAATGAGCTTTTCGTACTTGCCCTCGTTGATCTCGGCAATCCGTTCATCCAGATGGTCGCAGTGAGGGGCCAGATACTTGCCGTTTAACCGGCGGGCCAGCATGGCCACCTGAGGATGGGAGATGCCAGCCGGGCACCGGGAGGAGCAGACGCCGCACATGACGCAGTCGAAGGATTCCTCGGCGCACTTGTCGTACTCGCCACGCTGGGCGTAGGCGATATACTGCATCACGTTCAGACCCTGGGTACAGGCCTTGGTGCAGGCGTTACAGCCCACACAGGCGTAGATTTCCGGGTACAGCTGCATCATGATCTGCTCGGTGGGTTTGACCTTCTCTATGTCATAGACCGCCTTCACAAGAGGGAAGAAGGGCAGGGTCGCCACATACATATTGTCCTCCACCTTGGTGGAACAGGCGAGACAGGCTTTTAAGTCCCGGTCACCGGCAATGCGGTAGATGGTGGCGCAGGCCCCGCAGAAGCCGTTGCGGCAGCCGCAGCCCCGAATGAGCTGGTAGCCGGAATACTCCATGGCCTCCATAATGGTCAGGCTCTCCGGAACGGAATATTTCTTGCCGAAAAGATAAACATTTACCATTTTTTCCATAGCTTTCTTACCTCAATATTCATCCGGAAGTTCATCCAATTGATCGAACCGGAACACAGGGCCGTCCTTGCAGACATACTTGTCGCCGATGTTGCACCGGCCGCATTTTCCAAGGGCGCACTTCATGCGAAGCTCCATGGTGGTGTACACCTGCTCTTTTCTGTAGCCCAGCTCCTGAAGCCCTGCCAGGGTGAACTTGATCATAATGGGAGGGCCGCACATGACCACGGTCTTATTCGTATCAAAGCCCAATTTCTTGACGTAATTGGGAACAAAGCCCACATGGCCGTCCCAGGCCTCCTCGGGGTTGTCGATGGTCAGGTGAACGTGGATTCCGTCCTCCTTGCACCAGACCTCCTGAATCTCCGGGAAGTCCACCAGATCCGCCATGGAGCGGGAGCCGTAGACAATGTCGATCTTTCCGTACCGATCTCGGTAGTGGCGGCAGTAGTTGATCACGGAGTGCAGAGGGGCCAGACCGATGCCACCGGCGATGAACAGCAGATCCTTTCCCGCAAAGTCCGTATCCACCGGAAAGCCATTGCCGTAAGGGCCGCGAATGGTGATCTGCTGACCCACCTCCATGGCGTGGAGCCACTCGGTGACACAGCCGCATTTTTTAATGGAAAAGTCCAGATAGTCCTCCGTGGGAGAGGAGGTGATGGAGAACAGGGCCTCCCCCACACCGGGGACGGACAGCATGGCACACTGGCCGGGGATGTGAAGGAAGGGCTTCTTTCCGTCCACGCCCATCACCCGGAAGGTCTTCACGTCCGGGGTATCAGTGCGGATCATGGTGACAACGCCCACCATGGGAATCAGGGGATCCGGTCTCATTTCGCTCCCTCCTTCAGCGCCTTAGCGACTTTTACAATGTTCATATGGATGGGACACTTTTGCAGGCACCGTCCGCAGCCCACACAGCCGAAGATATTGTCGTTGTTTCTGGGGAAGTACACCAGCTTGTGCATGAACCGCTGGCGGAATCGCTCCTTTTGCGTGGGACGGTTGGCGCCGTGGGCCATCATGGTGAAGTCGGAATACATGCAGCTGTCCCAGCACCGGAACCGGCGTACCTCCCGACCGTTATCAAAGTCTTCCACGTCATAGCATTGGCAGGTAGGGCACACAAAGGTGCAGGTGCCGCAGCCCAGACAGCTTTCGGCGAGAGTTTCCCACAGAGGACTGTTGAAAACCTCCATCAGCTCCTTGTCGTGGAAACTGCTGAAATCCAGATTGCTTAGGGGCAGACGCTTTAAAATCTGCCTGGTTTTCTCCTGCTGGGCGGTTACGGCCTCCTGGCCGCCATCTTCCAGCATGGGAAGGATAGCGGTAAGGGCCTGCCCCTTTTCCGTGTTGGCCTGCCAGTAGAGGGTTTCCTCGTCCATCCAGCAGCTTACGTCCCCGGCAGGGTCGGCGGCGTCAATACCGAAGGTGCCGCAGAAGCAGGTTTCCTCCGGGCGGGAACAGGCCAGAGTGATCACCGTGCCCATTTCCCGGCGATTTTGATAGAAGGTATCCACTGGGTCACTGAGGAACACCCGATCCAGGATGTCAAAGCTCCGGCAGTCGCAGGCCCGGACGCCGAAGACGGCGAAGGGCGCAACCTCGTCCCGGCTTTCCTGAATGGACACGGTTTTTCCCTCAGTCCGGAAGGATACCAGGTTTTCCACCTGGGGAAAGAACAGATCCTTGGCGCTGCGGTTGGTGTTGCCCTTCTTGCTGAGGGCCATACCATCGCGCCAGGGGGTAAATTTTGCCTGACCGGTGGCATCATCGGCGGGAATGTACAGATGTCTATTACCGGCAATGGCGGCAAACAGGGTGTCAAGTTGGGATAAGGGCAGCTTTTTCATCATGCGTTCCCTCCCCGTGTGTAGACAATGGACGGCTCGCAGTCCCCCTGGGTGAAGTCCGTCAGGGGAGACTTGCTTTCCATGTCCGCGCCTGCCTGATATTCCCCGTACAGCTCATTCATGTCCTTGATGAACTTCCGGTTCAGCAGATGCAGAGGGATATGCTGGGGACAGACCCGGCTGCATTCGCCGCAGTCGGTGCACCGCCCCGCCACATGGAAGGCCCGGATGATATGGAACATGTTTTCTTCAAAGGAGTCGGCAGCGGCCTTGTTCCGCAGACCGGAGTCCGCGTTATCAAAGACGCACTTCTCGCAGGAGCAGGCAGGACAGACATTCCGGCAGGCGTTGCAGCGGATGCACCGGCTCAGCTCCTGACGCCAGAAGGCGAAGCGTTCTTCCGGCGTCATGGCCTCCAGTTCTGCCACCTGACGGAACCGGTCGGAGGGGATCTCCTCCCCCTGCTCGCCGATGAGCTCGTCGTAAACCACGATCTTTTTGCTCTTGCAGACCTGACACCGTTCCAGCAGGGCCTCCTGCCTGGCCAGGGCTTTCTCCCCGTAGAGGGTTTCCACGATCAGACTGTCTCCATCCTCCCGGATGCCGGTGACGCCCTTGCATCCGGCGGCCCGGATTTTCTCCATGTCGCACATGCCGTCACAGGCAACGCCTACGATGTACACGTTCTCCCGGAGGATCCGGTGCTCCTTCATCAGCTGCTGGAAGGAGTAGCTGTCGCAGGGCTTTAAAAATACGGCGGTTTTCCCATCCTTCCGGGACTGCTGGATGCAGTATTTGCTCAGATTTGCCCCGGAAAAGGGAGAGAATACAAAGTCCTTTTCAATCTCTTCTCTGGTTTCGAACACCGCCGGGGTTAGGTCGTAGAAGAATTCGCCGGTTTTCCAGCCCAGCACCCGATTGACTTCACCGGTTTCCAGAAGGGAGATGGCTTTTTCCTTTAATCTTTCCTGCATCGTAAATCCTCCAATCTCCGGTTGGGGCCAAGCTTGGCAACGGCTTGAACAAACTCGTTCATGGTGGCGGCGAACTTCGCGCCCTCCGCAGCGGAGACCCATTCCACCCGGGTGCGTTCCTTCTCAATGCCCAGATAGTCCAGCATGGAGAAGAGCAATGTCATCCTCCGGCGGGCATAGTAGTTGCCGGTGGTATAGTGGCAGTCCCCGGGATGGCAGCCGCAGAGGATCACCCCGTCCGCGCCCCGCTGGAAGGCCCGAAGGACGAACACGGGGTTTAAGCGGCAGGAGCAGGGAATCCGAATGATTTTTACGTTGGCGGGATATTGGAGCCGGTTGGTACCGGACAGATCCGCGCCCGCATAGGAACACCAGTTGCAGCAGAAGGCCACAATGGTGGGCTGAAAGCTTTCGTTTACCGGCATATGGCATCCACCTCCGCCATGATTTGTTTGTTACTAAAGCCCTTCAAGTCCATAGCTCCGGAGGGACAGGCCACCGTGCAGGCGCCACAGCCCTGGCAGACCGCGGGATTCACCTGAGCCACCCGACGAATGAGCGTTGTGCGGTTGGGCCCACGGAAGGGTTTGTCAATGTAGGTAATGGCGCCGTAGGGGCAGACCTTCTCGCAGGAGGAGCAGCCGTTGCACATCAGCTCATCCGGCTGGGCCACACAGGGATTGCATACCAGCTGATCCTTACACAGCAGTCCAATGACCTTGGCAGCGGCGGCGCTGGCCTGAGCCACCGTCTCGGGAATGTCCTTGGGGCCTTGGCAGGCACCGGACAGGAAGATACCCGCCGTGGGGCTTTCCACAGGCCGCAGCTTGGGATGGGCCTCAGTAAAGAAATCATTGGTGTCCATGGAAGCGGTGAGCATGGTGGCCAGAGGCCGTGCGCTCTTATCCGGCTCAATGGCCGCTGCCAGAACCACCATATCCGCGTCAATGTGGAGCTGACGGCCGCCCAGTAGGTCGGAGGCCTGAACCTTCAGCTTGCCGTCCTGGGGCACTACCTTGCCCACCATACCCTTGATATAGTGGACGCCGTATTCCTCCACCGCCCGGCGGTAGAACTCGTCAAAGTTCTTGCCCGGGGTGCGAACGTCGATATAGAACACATACACCTCCGTGTCGGGGTACTTCTCCCGGCAGAGCATGGCGTGCTTGGCGGTGTACATACAGCAGATCTTGGAGCAGTAGGACTTTCCCCGGGAATCATCACACCGGGAGCCTACGCACTGGACGAAGACAATGGTGTGGGGATGCTGGCCGTCCGAGGGCCGGAGCAGGGTTCCGCCTGTTGGGCCGGCGGCGTTCATCAGCCGCTCGAACTCCAGGGAGGTCACCACGTCGGGGCTTTGGGAGTAGGCAAACTCGTCATACCTGTCAAGCTTGATCGGCTCAAAACCGGTAGCTACCACGATCGCGCCATAGTCTTCCTCAACAAAGGTATCCTTCTGCTTGTAGTCGATGGCACCGGCAGTGCAGACCTTGGAGCAGACACCGCACTTTCCTTTTTGCAGCATCATGCAGTGCTCCGAGTCGATGGTGGCGATCTTGGGCACCGCCTGGGCGAAGGGAATGTAAATGGCCCGGCGATTGTCAAGCCCTAAGTTAAATTCGTTGGGCACCTTCTTCTGGGGACACTTCTCCGTGCACAGGCCGCAGCCGGTGCATTTGGTTTCGTCCACATACCGGGCCTTCTTCCTGATGGTCACATGAAAAGACCCCACAAAGCCCTTTACCGCCTGAACCTCGCTGTAGGAGAAGATCCGGATGTTCTCGTTCTGGGCGGCGTCCACCATTTTCGGGGTGAGAATACAGGCAGCGCAGTCCAGAGTTGGGAAGGTCTTGTCGATCTGGGTCATTTTGCCGCCGATGGTGGGCTTCTTTTCCACGATGTCCACAGGGAATCCGGCCTCCGCAATGTCTAGAGCGGTCTGGATGCCAGCAATACCGCCGCCGATGACCAATGCCCGTTTTTTAACCGGGCTGGTTCCGGAAGTCAGGGGTGCGTTCAGCTGAACCTTGGCAATGGCTGCCCGGCCCAGGATCACAGCCTTTTCCGTGGCCTCCTGCTTATCCTTGTGAATCCAGGAACACTGCTCCCGGATGTTGGCAATTTCCAGCAGATAGGGGTTTAAGCCAGCCTTTTCCACAGTTTTCCGGAAGGTGTTTTCATGCATCCGGGGAGAGCAGGAGCAGATCACAACGCCGGTTAAGCCGTGCTCCCGGATGGCGTCCTGGATCAGCTCCTGACCGGCCTGGGAGCACATATATTGGTAGTCGGTGGAGAAGACGACGCCGGGCTCCTTGCCCAGGGCTTCGGCCACCTTATGGACATCTACCGTGGCGGCAATGTTGGAGCCGCACCAGCAGACGAATACACCGATTCTTGCCATGTCTCTTCCCTCACTTTCTGTATTTTCTCAGGGCGCTGGTGATGGCCTGCTGGGGAAGGGCTTCTTCCAGCAGACCCGGCACCATGTCGGGCTTCATATGGTCGCCCCCCTGCTGACGGATCACTGCCAGCCGCACGGCCTCAATGAGCTTTGCAGGCTCCACGCTTCTGGGGCACCGCTCCACGCAGGCAAAGCAACTCAGGCAGTGGTAAATGCCTTTGGAGTGCATCAGCTCGTCGATTCTTCCCGTCTCCACCATGTCCACAAACTGGTGGGGATGGTATTCCATTTCGTCGTAGGCGGGGCAGGAGGCGGTACATTTGCCGCACTTCATGCACTTTCTGGGATTCACGCCGGAGATGCGGCGGATGGCTTCCGTATCGATCATGCCTCCGCCTCCTTTACGCCCAGAGCCTCCGCCAGAAGCTCGGTGAAGTAGTGCACAGGAAGCCCGTTTTCAGCGTTTTCCCGCAAATTGTACATACACAGGGGACAGGCGGTGATCAGCATTTCCGCACCCTGGGCCTTGGCGTTGTCCATGATCTTCTCCACCTGCTTTGCGGCAAAGGCCTTGCTTTCCAGAGTGCAGTAGCCGCCGCAGCATTCGTTCCGCCGGGCGTAGATCACAGGCTCGGCGCCGATGGCCCGGATAAAGTCCTCCAGGATCCGGGGATTTTCCGGATCGTCAAAGGCCATTTCCTTGCTGGGACGGAGGAGCAGACAGCCATAGTAGGCGCCAATCTTCTTCCCGGTGAGAGGCTTTACCACCTTCTTCTGAAGGTTCTCAAAGCCCACCCGATCCCGGAGAACCTCCAGGTAGTGAAGCACATTGGTCTGTCCTGCATAAGGCGTATCCAGCCCCAGATATCGGGTGACCCGATCCCGGATGACCTCGTCATGCTTCATGTCCCAGTTGACCCGCTTGATGACATGGTGACAGGCAGAGCACAGGGTGACCAGCTCCTGACCCTTTTCTCCTGCCGCCATCAGCGCCCGGACGGAGGACAGCCGGGTGGCGATTTCATCCTTCGCCATGGGGTAGACAGCGCCGCAGCACTGCCACTGGGGCAGCTCCTCCAGGGTGAAGCCCAGGGCATCCGCCGCCGCACGACCCCAGATATCTAAGCTTTTTCCCTTGGTTTTCAGGGTGCAGCCCGGAAAATAGGAATATGTCATAGCGTTTCTCCTTATACCATCTGCTCCGGATGGAAAACCTCGTCGAATTTCTCTTCCGTCAGGAAGCCCAGAGCCACACAGGCCTCCTTCAGGGAGATGTTCTCCTTGTAGGCCTTTTTGGCGGTCTTGGCCGCGTTCTCGTAGCCGATGTAGGGATTCAGGGCCGTGACCAGCATGAGGGAGTTGTGGAGGTTGTAATCCATCTTCTCCTTGTTCGCCCGGATGCCCACGGCGCAGTTTCGGTTAAAGGACTCCATAGCCTCGGCCAGCAGTCTGGCAGACTGAAGGAAGTTGTAAATGCACACGGGCATATACACGTTCAGCTCAAAGTTGCCCTGGCTGGCGGCCAGACCCACGGCCACGTCGTTGCCCATGACCTGAACCGCCACCATGGTGACGGCCTCGCACTGGGTGGGATTGACCTTGCCGGGCATGATGGAGGAGCCGGGCTCGTTCTCGGGAATGAAAATTTCACCCAGACCGTCCCGGGGGCCGGAGGCCAGCCAGCGGACGTCGTTGGCAATCTTCATCAGGTCAGCGGCCAGCGCTTTCAATGCCCCATGGGCAAATACCAGCTCATCCTTACTGGTGAGGGCGTGGAATTTATTGGGTGCTGTGGTGAAATTTTTGCCGGTGAGCTGGGAGACGGCCTCGGCTACCTTCTCATCGAAACCCTTGGGGGCATTCAGGCCGGTACCCACCGCCGTGCCCCCCAGCGCCAGCTCTTTGAGGACCGGCAGGGATAGGGTAAGCATCTCCCTGTCCCGCTGTAGACTCACCCGCCAGCCGGAAATCTCCTGAGAGAAAGCGATGGGGGTGGCATCCTGCAAATGGGTTCTGCCGGACTTGACAATGCCCTCGTTCTCCTTCTCCAGCCGGAGGAAGGTGGCGACCAGATGGTCAATGGCGGGAATGACCTTATCCTCAATGGCTGTCACGGCGGCAATGTGCATGGCCGTGGGGAAGGTGTCGTTGGAGGACTGGGACA
>CAYMWT010000095.1:0-8203 GCA_964394055.1 uncultured Oscillospiraceae bacterium | reverse complement strand
GCGGAAACCGGCCAGTTCCGGAAGGAATACAGGCCGCAGATTTGGAGCGTGCGTTCCACCCTGGGACGGATCTCCTCCTCGGAAACGCCCCGGTTCCGCAGGCCAAGGGCCACCTCGTCATAGATCTGGGTTTTGGAGATCATCTGATTGGGGTTCTGCATGACATAGCCGATGTGATCCGCCCGTTCCTTGATGCTCAGGGTATTCAGGTCTGTACCGCTGAATTTCAGGCTGCCCGTCTGCTGCTTTTCAAAGCCGCAGATCACCTTGGAGAAGGTGGACTTTCCCGCGCCGTTGGTACCCACGATGCTGAGCATTTCCCCCTTATGGATGGCCGCACTGATTCCCCGAAGGGCATGATGTCCGCCCTCATAGGTAAAATCGATGTTTTCCGCCTGGAGCAGGATTTCCTGCTGCTGCCTTTTTTCTGCCGGGGGCTGCTTTTCGAACCAGCTTAAAACCTGCTTTTTCTGTTCTTCGGACAGCTTAAGCTCCGGAAGATAGGAGGGCCGCATCTGCTCTGACAGCTTCACCCCCGCGTACTTCAGGGCGGTGACATACAGCGGCTCCCGAATGCCGCTTTTTTGCAGCAGATCCATGCACAGCAGCTTGTCCGGATCGTCGTCAAAGAGGATCCGTCCGTCGCCCATGACCACGATTCTGTCCACCGGTCGGTAGAGCACATCCTCCAGCCGATGCTCAATGATGATCACAGCGCAGCCTGTGCGCTTCTGGATCTCGTCGATCAGCACAATGGCCTGTTTTCCGGTAGCCGGATCCAGGTTGGCCAGAGGCTCGTCAAACAGCAGCACATCCACCTGATTCACCATAACGCCGCCCAGGCCTACCCGCTGCTTCTGGCCGCCGGAAATCTCATGGGGCGCATGATGGAGAACCTGCTTCACATCCACCAGCTCCGCGACTTTTTCCACCTGCTCGTGCATTTCCTTTGTGGGAATGCAGTCGTTTTCCAGGGCGAAGGCAATGTCCTCCGCCACGGTCAGGCCGATGAACTGGCCGTCGGAATCCTGAAGCACCGTGCCCACTGTTTTGGACAGGCCGAACAAGCCCAATTCCTGGGCGTTCTTTCCGTTCACGGTCAGGCTGCCGGTGATCTTGCCCGGGTAGGAGTTTGGGATCAGACCGTTGATGCAATGGGCCAGGGTGGATTTTCCGCAGCCGGAGGGGCCGGCAATCAGAATTTTTTCACCCTTATGTATTTTCAGATTGATGTCAAATAGGGTGGGCTCCGCCTGGGCAGTATACTGAAAACCAAAGTTTTCAAAGGAAATAATGGCTTCTTTTTCCAATGGAATTCCTCCTGACTGAAAAAGGCAGGCGCACGGCCTGCCTTTTTAGGTGAGAATGTTTACTCCTTGGTCAGGCTGCCGGCCTTAGTCTTGGTGGCAGCATAGGCAACGCACAGCAGACTGCCTACGATGGCAGTGGTGACAGCGTTGGCAACACCGGCCATCAGTCCCTGGGCGATCAGCTTATCCCAAGGCTCGCCCATCATGTAAACGTCCAGCACAGGAGCAACCAGCATCCAGCAGACCAGATGGCACACGACCTGGGCCACGTTGAACTTGATCAGGCCCTTCTTGCCCATCTCCGCCTCGTCCATCTTCAGTGCCTTGGCGGCAAGGCCCATCAGCAGGCCAAAGGCAGCGGAAGCGATGACCCAGCTCCACCAGATGCCCCAGCCGGCGCTGAAGTCGATGAGAGCGTGGCCCACAAAGCCAATCAGAGCACCTGCCACAGGGCCGTAGACCACTGCCAGGAATGCCAGCAGGCCGTACTGCACGGAAATGTTGGTATTGGGCACCGGGCTGGGGATGGCAACGAAACGGCCCAGAACGAAGAACAGGGCGGCGCCGATGCCGATGGCGACGATGGTTTTCACAGAAAACTTTTTCATACGATTCTACCTCCATAAATCTTTATATGTTCAGGCATAACGCCAAAACAGCTTTTTCTCCGTTCCCGGAACCGGATTAAAACCCTTTGAAAGGTTCGATCCGAATGTGCCAGGAATTGCCGGTACCGATGTTGTAGGCTCTGGCAAAGCTGCCCTGATTGATGGCCACGGCCACACAGTCCAGGCTGTTCACATAGGCCAGGGCCTCTCCCACATACACATCCGCAAAGCTTTTGGTAAAGAGGATGATGTTGCGGTAAACGGTACGGGTATCGTTTTCAATGGTGATGCTCACCCGATCTCCATACCGGATGCCGGTTTTCAGGAACATGTTGCGGGGGATATTGGTCCACAGGCTGCCGAAACGGACATCCAGCACATCGATGGTGCCGCAGGCCGCGTTTCCGTCAAGATAAGGCTCCACAATGGGCAGGCTCACCAGGCTGTCCACATCCACCTCCCGACCCACATGCTTGAAGTCAATCACGCCGCTGGCAAGCCGGGCGCCGGTAAAGGCATAGACATCCCGTCCGTAAAACGTGTAGCTTTCGCCGGAACGGGGCAGACGGTTCACATGCTCGTCAATCTCCCGGGCGGCCACAATGCCGTCCAGCCGGATCACATGGGTCAGCGTTCCGTTATCCGGGGTCACAATATACTTGCCGGATTTCGTCTTCACCACAATGCTTCGTCGGGTAGAGCCCACACCGGGATCCACAACGGAAACAAACACGGTATTCTCCGGCCAATAGTCAATGGTCTGAATCAGGCGGTAGCTGGCCTCCCAGATGTTATAAGGGGTAATATCGTGGGTCAGATCATGGATCTTCAGTTCCGGATTGACACAATAGGCAACGCCATACATGGCGCTGACCGCGCCGTCCACAAGGCCGAAATCTGTTTGAAATACAAGAGGGTACATAAATTCATTCTCCTATGATTCAGTCATATCCGAAAACCGGCAGGATACCCGCTGTTTGCGCCTTCCCTGGTTTTCAGACAGGCCCTCATCTAAGATTGCCGCAGGAATCATTTGTTCAGGTGTCCGCATCCACAGGCAGCTTTAGTATACCTTTTTTCCCGCAAGCAGTCAAGCATAATCAGACAAAAAAATCCGAACCTTCTTTTGGGACAGGTTCGGATCTTTTGTCTTATAAGGGTTTCACCATACTTTCGGCTTCCCCGGAAAGGTTTTTCTGAGCCACCGACAGCATGAGCTTGATACGGTTCAGCTGGTTGACCTCGGACGCGCCGGGGTCATAGTCCACCGCGGAGATATTCGCCTGGGGATAGGCCTTGCGCAACGTCTTGATCACGCCCTTGCCCACCACATGGTTGGGCAGGCACGCGAAGGGCTGGATGCAGATGATGTTGGGAACGCCGCCGGTGAGCAGCTCCACCATCTCGCCCGTCAGGAACCAGCCTTCCCCGTACTGGTTGCCCAGGGACAGGAAGGGCTTGGTCATCTCCGCCACCCGCTCAATGGGCACCGGGGCTTCAAATCGAAGACTTTTTTCCAGAGCCTTAATGGCAGGACGGCGAGCCGCCCGGATCAGCTTCACGGCCGCGTTGGCCGTCAGCTCTGCCGTACCCCTGGCTCCCAGGAATTCGTGCTTGTAGACCCCGTTATACATGCAGTAGTTGAAAAAGTCCATCATGTCCGGCACAATGGCCTCCGCCCCTTCCCGCTCCAGCAGCTCCACCACATGGTTGTTGGCAAGGGGCATGTACTTAACCAATATCTCGCCTACCACGCCCACCCGGGGCTTTCTCAGGCTTTCGTCAATGGGGAGGGTGTCAAAGGCCTCCACGATCCCGGCGCAGACCTGACTGTATTTCCAGGCGGTTTTTGGGTTTGTAAGAGAGTCGATGCAGATGGCCTTCCACTTTTCATGGAGGGCATTGGCAGAACCGGGCACCGCCTCATAGGGGCGTACCCGATACAGGCACCGCAGGAACAGGTCCCCGTAGACCACTGCCCGGAGGGCGTCCCGCACCAGGCCCACGCTCAGGTGGAAGCCCTGGTTTTTCTCCATGCCGTTGGCATTTACGGAAATCACGGGAATGTGGCTCATACCGGCCTTGTCCAGAGCCCGACGGATAAAGCCCACATAGTTGCTGGCCCGGCAGCAGCCGCCGGTCTGGCTCATGAAGATCGCCAGATGATCCGTGTCGTACTTCCCGGAGAGCACCGCCTCCATCAGCTGTCCCACCACGGTAATGGAGGGATAGCAGGCGTCATTGTTCACATACTTCAGTCCCGTATCGATGGCCGACCGGTCGTCGTTATCCAGAACCACAACGTGATAGCCATGCTTGCGGAACACCGGCTCCAGCATATCAAAGTGCATAGGGCTCATTTGCGGCGCCAGAATGGTATACTGAGCCTTCCGCATTTCCTCGGTAAACTTTGCCCGGCGGTAGCCCATGGGCTGGGCCTGGGCCAGGATGCCCTTCTTTTCCCGCATTTTCATGGCCGCAAGCAGGCTGCGGATCCGGATGCGGACGGCACCCAGGTTGTTCACCTCGTCGATTTTCAGCAGGGTGTAGAGCTTGTTGCTGCCCTCCAATATCTCGCTGACCTGGTCGGTGGTCACCGCGTCCAGTCCGCAGCCGAAGGAATTCAGCTGGATCAGCTCCAGATCGTTGCGCTGGGAGATAAACTCCGCCGCCGCGTAAAGCCGGGAGTGGTACACCCATTGATCCAGCACCCGCAGCTTCTTCTCCTTCCCGGTCTCCACCGGAAGGCTGTCCTCGGTAAACACCGTCAGACCGTAGGCGGCAATCAGTTCCGCAATTCCGTGGTTGACCTCCGGGTCGAGATGGTAGGGCCGTCCCGCCAGGACGATCCCCTTTCCGCCCCGTGACTCCATCTCCGCCAAGGTCTGTTCCCCCTGACGGCGGATGTCCGCCTTGGCGTTTTGCTGCTCCTCCCAGGCCTGATGGACGGCGGCACGAACCTCCTGTTCCGGGATCTCCCAGGTTTCCTTGCACAGCCGCACCAGACGGTCAGCGGCGATTTTCTCACTGGTAAAGGCAATAAAGGGGCGGATATAGCGCACGTCCCCATCCACCACAGCCTCCACGTTATTTTTCAGGTTTTCCGCGTAGGATACCACCATGGGGCAGTTGTAATGGTTCTGGGCGTTGGGGTTCTCCTGATGCTCATAGAACACACAGGGATGGAAAATGGTTTTGACGCCCTTGTTCACCAGCCACTGCACATGGCCGTGGGCCAGCTTTGCCGGATAGCATTCCGATTCTGAGGGGATACTGTCCATGCCCAGCTCGTAGATTTTCCGGGTAGAGAAGGGAGACAAGATCACCCGGAACCCCAGTGCCCGGAAGAAGGTGGCCCAGAAGGGATAATTTTCGTACATGTTCAGCACCCTGGGGATGCCGATGGTGCCTCTTGGGGCGTCCTTTTCCGCCAGGGGCGGATAGTGGAACATCCGCTTCTGCTTGTAGGCAAACAGATTGGGGGCCGACTTGTGCTCTACCGTATCTCCCAGGCCCTTTTCGCACCGATTTCCGGTGATGTGGCTTCTGCCACCGGGGAAGGTACTGACAGTGAGCATACAGTTATTGGCACAGCCCCCGCACCGACGGGTAGAGGAGGTATAGGTCAGGGACAGGATGTCCTCTATGGGCAGCATGGTGCTCTCCTGACCGGTATAATTGGATCTAGCCACCAGTGCCGCGCCGAACGCCCCCATCAGTCCGGAGATGTCCGGGCAGGTGGCCTCCACTCCGGCGATCTTTTCAAAGGCCCGGAGGACTGCCTGGTTGTAGAAGGTACCGCCCTGCACCACAATGTGCCGCCCCAGGTCGTTGGCGCAGGACAGCTTGATCACCTTAAACAGGGCGTTTTTGATGACCGAATAGGCAAGGCCCGCGGAGATATCGGAGACGTCCGCTCCTTCCTTCTGAGCCTGCTTCACGTTGGAGTTCATGAACACCGTACACCGGGTACCCAGATCCACAGGATGCTGGGCAAACCGGCCCAGCTCTCCAAAGTCCTTGGCGCTGTAGCCCAGGGAGGCGGCGAAGTTCTCAATAAAGGAGCCGCAGCCGGAGGAGCAGGCCTCGTTGAGCATAATGGAGTCCACGGTGCCGTTTTTCAGCTTGATGCACTTCATATCCTGGCCGCCAATGTCCAGCACACAGTCCACGTCCTTGTCAAAGAACGCAGCGGCTGTACAGTGGGCTACCGTCTCCACCTCTCCGTCGTCCAGGCAGAAGGCGGATTTCAGCAGCGCCTCTCCATAGCCGGTGGAGCAGGAGCGGAGGATCTTCGCTTTGGCTGGCAGTTGCTCCTTCAGCTCTCCCATGGCCCGTTTGGCGGTTTCAATGGGGTTACCCTGGTTGTTTGCATAGAAGGAATAGAGCAGCTGGCCATCCTCGCCGATCAGGGCAAGCTTGGTTGTGGTAGAGCCTGCGTCGATGCCCAGGTAACAGTTTCCCTCGTAGGTCTTTAAATCCTGCTTGGCCACCACCGCTCTGGCATGGCGGGCGGCAAACCGGTCGTAGTCCTCCTGATCCTCAAACAGAGCCTCCAACCGGGGCATTTCAAAGGAAATGGCCACGCCCTGCTTCAGCTTCCGGATTAGCTCCCCGATCTCCACCCCGGGAGCCTCCTTAGACTCCATGGCCGCGCCCATGGCGGCAAACAGGTGGGAATTTTCCGGGTCAACAGTGGTTTCCGGCGTCAGGTGCAGGGTGCGGATAAAGGCCTTTTTCAGCTCCGGCAGAAAGTGAAGGGGCCCGCCCAGGAAGGCCACACAGCCCCGGATCGGCTTGCCGCAGGCCAGGCCCGAGATGGTCTGATTCACCACCGCCTGAAAGATGGAGGCCGCCAGGTCGGAAACCGCCGCGCCCTCATTGATCAGGGGCTGAATGTCCGTCTTGGCGAACACGCCGCACCGGGCCGCGATTGGGTAGATTTCCTGATAGTCCGCGGCGGCAGCGTTCAGTCCGGCGGCATCGGTTTGCAGCAGGGCTGCCATCTGGTCAATGAAGGCTCCTGTGCCGCCGGCACAGACGCCGTTCATCCGCTGTTCCAGGCCGCCTTTAAAGTAGATGATCTTGGCATCCTCGCCACCCAGCTCAATGGCCACATCCGTCTGAGGATAGTTTGTTTGCAGGGCCGTGGCCACTGCCACGACCTCCTGCACAAAGGGAATCTCCAAAGCCTTTCCCAGGTTGATGGCGCCGGAGCCGGTGATTCCGACCCGGAGGACAGCATCTCCCACCACCGGTACCGCTTCCTCCAGCAGCGCCGCCAGGGCTCCCTGGGTATCCGCCCGGTGACGGCGGTAGGCGCCGAAAATCAGCTTGCCGGTATCATCCAGCACAGCCAGCTTTACGGTGGTGGAGCCTATATCAATTCCCACGTAGTATTGCTTCATGGTATACTCTCTCTTTTCTTAGGTTCAGAGCTCATTGGGGATTTTTCATCCGCTTTTCAAAGGATTCCAGCATATCCCGCAGATGCTCGTTCAGGGGCTGATCCGACTTGAAGGAGCGGAAGAAATACCGCTTTCCGGTACGCTGGGCCTGCTGGGCACGGATGTGCAGCTTGATGTTCTCGTATTTCAGGATCCGCTCGTTGCTCTCGGCGAATTGCTTCAGCTTATTCACCAGCTGTAAAGAGTTACTGATGTCAATGATAAACACGCCGTAGAACAGGCCGATCACAAAGGAGAAGGCCAGGTTCTGAGACAGCCAATGCAGGGCGTTTAAGATATAGGGGTGAACCAAAAAGTAGTACATCGCTCCCAAAATCGCCCAAAACAGGGAAAACAGCGGACAAATCAAGCCCTGAACGTTTCCCCAAAGGCCCCGGTAATCCCACAGTCGGATGTGGTAGTATTTCAGCAGGAACAATCCGCCCACATATTCCACCGCCGTCATGCACACTGCCATGACAAGAAACAGCACAGTCTTCGTCCAGAAGGGGCTGCTGGCCTTGATCAGTGGCTCCAGGGAGGCAATCAGGAACAGAAAGCACAGACCAAAGCCGTAAATGGGAAGATATGGCCCTGTACAGAAGCCCGGGTTCACCCATTTATGCTCCGGGTTATCCGAGGAAAAGAATTTCCGGAAGACCACCTCCAGGCACCAGCCGCCCAGGGCGCCTATAAAAAACAAAAACGCCAGTGTTAAAAATGTACTCATCGAAATCGCTCCTGTCTTTTCATATAGTCTCTTTTGTCCAGACTTTCTCTTAAGGAACCTCTGAATAAATCGTCTGCTGTCAGCTCTTGCCGATTTAATCAGAGCTTC
>CAYMWT010000094.1:0-8244 GCA_964394055.1 uncultured Oscillospiraceae bacterium | reverse complement strand
CTCTGCTGTTACATAAAACAGCAAAGTCTCACCATTTCATCACGGGACCGGATCAAAAGATCGTATTGACGGCCCAGCAAACACAGCAAACGCTGTGCAGGCTACTCCCCTTACAGGTAAAAATATACCAGATTTTTATTCTGCTGTCAATTACGATTATTGACAAATTGCGGAAGAATTATTAGGGATGGGAAACACTGATTAAATCAGCAATCGCTGACAGTGAGAGATTTTGGCTCAGCCGCAGACGATTTATTTAGTGCTTCCCTATGGGGGTGAATTTTATTTATCCATGCCGCAGGGATAGCTGCTTTCGGAGAACACCTTGTCTTTCAGGACACTTTCGTAGAACCGGTAGCCGCCTGCGAAATTGAAGCACCGGAAGCCCTCTCCGGTGAGAATACGGTTAGCAATGTAGCTTCTCAACCCGCTTTGACACATGACGTACACGGGTTTTGCTCTATCCAGCTCGCCCAGCCGCTGCCGAAGGCTGTCAACCGGGATATTGACAAACCCTTCCACATGTCCACCAGCATATTCCTGCTCTGTTCTGGCATCCACCAGGGTAACGCTGCCATCCCTTGGAAGCCCATCGATTTGGCTGAGATGGAACTGCGCAACCTTTCCGGTGACAATGTTATCGATTATAAAGCCTGCCATGTTTACCGGATCCTTTGCGGAAGAATAGGGCGGTGCATAGGAAAGCTCCAGATCCTTCAGTTCCGGGGCTTTCACCCCTGCGGACATGGCGGTGGCAATGACATCAATCCGCTTGTCAACGCCGTCATAGCCTACAATCTGAGCGCCCAGGATTTTCAGACTCTCCTTGTCAAAGGTCACCTTCATGGTCATGGTTTTCCCACCGGGATAATATCCGGCATGGGAGGCCGGAGACAGGATCACACTTTCAAAGTCATATCCCGCATCCTTCGCGGCCCGCTCCGTCAGACCGACAGAGGCGGCGGTCATGTCAAAGAGCTTGATCACCGACGCGCCCATGGAGCCTTTGTACCGGCTGTCATAGCCGCAGATGTTGTCCGCCGCGATCCTCCCCTGTTTGTTGGCCGGGCCGGCAAGAGAAATCACCGCATCCCTTCCGGTCACAGTGTGGGTCACCTGTACCGCGTCACCCACGGCGTAGATATTGGGGACGGAGGTTTCCATCCGGTCGTTTACCACAATGGCTCCCTTGACGCCCAGCGTCAGTCCCGCTTCCTTTGCCAGGGTATTTTCCGGAGTGACCCCAATGGCAAGAATCACCAGATCCGCCTGAATGGGCGCATCGTCCTTTAACAGGACATGGACTCCCCTATCCGCCTTTTCAAACCCGGTTACATTCCCATTGAGCTTTAAGCGAATTCCCTTGGAACGAAGCAGCGTATGCACGGTGGCTGCCATGTCATAGTCCAGCGTGTTCATCACCTGATTCCGCCGCTGAATTACGGTGACCTGGATGCCCAGCTCGCACAGATTCTCCGCCAGTTCCAGACCGATAAAGCCTCCACCCACCATAACGGCGGTTTTCGGCTTCTCCGATTCCACAAAACGGCGGATCTTCAGCGTATCCTCCACCGTCCGCAGGGTAAAGATACGGTCATTCTGAACCCCAGGGACATTGGGCACAACAGGCTTTGCCCCGGGAGACAGGATCAGCCAATCATAGCCTTCCTCAAAAATCGTGCCATCCAAGAGGTTGCGCACCGTGACCGTCTTTTGATCCGGATGGATGGCCGTTACCTCATGACGCACCCTTACAGCAATGCGGAAGCGGCCCCAGAAGCTGTCCGGGGTTTGCAGGGTCAGGGCAGCCTCATCCTGGATGACGCCGCCAATATAGTAGGGCAAGCCGCAATTGGCATAGGAGATAAAGCCGGAGCGCTCAAAAACGACGATCTCCGCTTTCTCGTCCAGCCGCCGGAGACGGGTGGCGGCAGAGGCGCCTCCTGCTACCCCGCCGATAATCACAACCTTCATATCATTACCTCGTGTTTCCCTCGTATTTTAAAAAGTCAGTCGCATTTGGTACCATGTAACATCCCCATGGGTAGACCCGGAGATGCCCTCATTGTGAAAGCCCAGCTTTCCATAGTAATGAAGCAGCGCCTCCTTGCAGGTCAGCACTAGCCCCTTCCGGCCCTGGTTACGGGCCTCCCCAATGACATGGCGCAGCAGGGCTTCTGCACAGCCCCGGCGACGGTAGCTGGGGATGGTGTCCACCCCGAAGATCATCTGCCAGTCTCCCTTTTCATTGTGCAGGTCAGCGTTGTCATACATTTCATCCCGTAAATCCGGTTCGTCAGTGACCATGCCGTTGACAAAGCCCACCATTCTGTCCCCGTCCATAAGAACCCAGAAGTGGTTGGGATACACCTCCAGCCGCTTTTGAAAGCTTTCATAGCCAGCCGCTTCAGCGGCCGGGAAGCATTCCCCTTCGATCCGGGCGACCTGTGCCAGGTCTTCCATGGTTGTGGTGCGAATTTCCACAAAAATCCCTTGCCTTTCCTTTAGGAACCTCTGAATAAATCGTCTGCGGCTGAGCAGCGAATCTTTTGCCTCAGCCGTGCAGTTTGAAAAGTGGGAAATACATCCAGTATTCCTCCACTTTTGGGTCTTCGTCTGAGCCAAAATCTTCTGCTGTCAGCTCTTGCCGATTTAATCAGAGCTTCCCTAATTGTCCATCATGATCCGGACGATTTCCCTGTCCGTCTCCCGCATACCTTCCCGGCCCAGCCGACCCACGTTGCGGATGGTGGCCTCCACGCCCTTGGTTACAATGCCATCCCCGGAACGGAATTGCTGACCATTGAGATACATATGGTAGCCCAGAATACCCGCCTCTACACTGGAAGCGATTTTTGCCGCACAGCTGGGCTTGGCGCCGTCACAGATAATCCCGGACACAATTGCCAGGGAGTTTACCAGCGTGTGGTTGATGGCCTTCAGGTCTGCGCCATGGAGGTAGGCAATGCCGCAGCCCGCGGCACATCCGGCACTGACTGCGCCGCAGTAGGCAGACAACCGTCCAATGCCGCTCTTTTCGTGAATGGCGATCAGGTTGGACAGAACCAGGGCACGATACAGCTTCTCCTGAGGCACGTCCAGATCCTTTGCGTACTCGATGACAGGTACGGACACGGTAATGCCCTGGTTGCCGCTGCCGGAGTTGATGACCACAGGCTTTTCACAGCCGCTCATGCGGGCATCGGAACCGGCGGCCGCCTTGGCAATGGCCCGGTTTCGGATATTGTCCCCATAGTATTTCAGCATTGTGGAGCCAACATTTGCGCCGTAATCTCCCCGGAGGCCTTCCTGGGAAATGGCAGTGTTGTACCGAATCTGGGTGTCCAGCATGGGGCGGACATCTTCTATGTCACAGGTTTCCGCGAAATCGTAAATGTCAGCGACGGTAAGCAGGCTCTTGTCTGTCAGACCGGCTTCACTGGGATTTTCTCCACCGCAGCCGGACACCTCTTCGGTATGATCCAGCAGCACCTGGCTTCCCTTTTTGATATAGACGATGTTGGTGTGATAGTGGGTAATGCGCACCACAGCGGACTCGGGGCCATTGTAGAGGGCAACCAGAATGTCAAAAACAATGCCGTTGTCAATGGCTTCCACCTTCACGGGAACGGTATCCAGGAAGGTTCGCATTTCCTGCTTCTGGGCCTCCGTAACCTGGGAGATCACCTCCAGGGCTTTCTCTGACTGGCCAGCTACGATGCCTGCCACAGCGGCAGCTTCAATGCCCTTCATGCCGCTGGTATTTGGGACGATGACGCTTTTCACGTTTTTGATGATGTTGTTGCTGACGCCGATTTTAACCAGATCCGGCGCACAGCCCAGAACCTCCCGGGCCTTGGCGGCGGCGTAGGCAATGGCAATGGGTTCGGTACAGCCCATGGCAGGGATCAGTTCCTCCCTGAGAATCTGCACATAGGCATGATACAAACTGCTGTTCTTTTCCATAGGTTCAACGCTCCTTTCCCGGACGCTTTTCGGCGAGAATTTCTACAATGGTTTTTTCCGTTCCGACCATGCCCGGAGAGGCAATCCGGCCCATATTCCGCATGGTCTCCTCCGGGGTCGCGCCGTTGATGCCGTGCACGCTGTCAATGGACACACCGGCCATAGCCATATCCACAGAACGCCATACCGCATCCACGGCTACCACACCCTTCATGGTGCAGCCCTGGTTGCCGCCATCACAGATCATGCCGGTGATGCTGCTGGCAAGATTGCAGATAGCCCGGGTCATATCCTCCAGAGAGCCGCCCCGGAGCAGCGTAAGACCGCAGGCGGTACCCGTTCCGGCGGCAATGGCGCAGCCGCAGAAGGCAGACAGCTTTCCGGAATATTCCTTAATGTACATACACACAAGATAGCTCAGGGAGGTGGCACGGAGCAGCATCTCCTCGGAATAGCCCTTCACCTGGCAGGACGCGTACAGCGGCATTGTGGCAATGATCCCGTGAGCGCCGGAACCGGTAATGCTCATGGCAGCCTCGGGAAGCCCCAGCACCCGGGCCTCGATGGCAGCGTTGCACAGTAAGGACGCGGTTTTCTGCTCGTCCTCCGAAATGACTTTCCCACCGTTGGCGGCCAGAAGATAGGGGGCGTAGGTGGTTCTGGGGCTCCGCAGTCCCGCCTCAAACAGTGAAAGGTTCACATCGTAGGCCTTCCGAATAAAAGAAATCTCATCAATGGGAACGGTAAGGGCATACTCCCGCAGCTGGGCCAGGCTAAAGTGGTGGATGGTGGGTACGGCTTCCTGATGGGAACCGTCCTCACAGGGCTTTTCCCAGACGGTTGCGCCGTTCTCCTGAATTTTGACAATATTGGTATGGGCATCCCGGATGGTCACACAGGCACTGCCCTCGCTTGTCTGTACCGTTGCTTCAATGAAGATCCGGCTGGTGATTTCCGTCATCTCCACCTGAACCAGTCCCGCTTTTACCATTTCCTTTGCCTGACCGTCCTGCTCCGCCGTGACCCCGTCCAGACATTCCAGCCCCTTATCGGGGTCTGCGGCAATGGCTCCCAGTGCGGCGGCATGGTAGTTGCCTACCTGGTCACTGCCGGGAATGCCACAGGTAAAGGCGTTTTTGAACATACCGCTGTTCAACCGCAGGAGAATTTTTCGGATATCACCGGACGTGTGCTTCCGGGCGGTGGAGACGGCAAAGGCAATGGCCCCCGGTTCGGTGACTCCCAGAGCCGGGCGCATATCCTCCCGGATCAATTCTGTCAGTTCATGCATGGCGTTTTCGACTCCTTTTGTCAAAGCCCCGGCGTTTTTTCGCCGGGGCTTCTTCACATCAATTGGTTAGCCCAGGATTTCGTTCAAATCCAAAGTCAGGCTGCCGTCCTCCCGCTGGAAGCAGGGCACACCCAGGCGCTGGGTACCACGGATCTCCGCATAGAGGTCGTTGGTATCCCGGAGATTTAAGTAGGTTCTCAGAGCGGCGTGGCAGGACAGGATGTCCTGGAAGTCGACCTCCGCACCGGCGGCGGACAGGCGGTTCAGGGCGTACAGGGTGTCGGGGCAGAGATGGCTGCCAATCACTGTGATTTTCATAGTAAATACTCCTTTTGTACTGTAGTCTTTCTTATTTTACCGCAATTGCTTCGATTTCGCAAGCCACACCCTTGGGCAGATCCTTCACGGCCACGCAGGAGCGGCCGGGCTTGGAAATGAAATACTTGGCGTAAACCTCGTTGAAGGCGGCGAAGTCACTCATATCCGCCAGGAAGCAGGTGGTCTTGAACACCCGGTCAAACCCAGTTCCGGCAGCCTCCAGAATGGCGCCTACGTTCTTGCAGCTCTGCTCGGCCTGGGCGGCAATGCCCTCGGGCACGGTGCCGGTGACAGGATCCACGGGGATCTGGCCGGAGGTGAAGACAAAGCCATTGACTTCATAGCCCTGAGAATAGGGGCCGATGGCGCCGGGGGCGTTCTTGGTTTCCAAAACAGTCATATCCATATCTCCTTTTATCTCAAACAAATTACTTTACTTCGCTCTTTGCCATGGCCTTCTTCAGCCAGTCCTTGCCTTCCACCAGACGGGTGACCATCATGGAGGCGATGGTATCGCCGGCAGCGTTCAGGCAGGTGGCGGCAGGGTCAAAGAGGAAGCCCAGAGTGGCAATCAGGGGGAAGGCCTCGGCGGGGAAGCCGAACATGCTGACAATCAGCATCTCACCTACCAGGCCGCCGCCGGGAGCGCCGGAGAGCACGAAGGCGCTGAGAACCGCCACCGCGAAGGCCATGGCATATGTACCGACACCGGTGAATTTCATGCCGAACACGCCGAACAGGAAGGCAATCTTCACAATGGAGCTGAGCACGGAGCCGTCCATGTGCATGGTGCAGCCCATGGGCAGAACCAGGTCGCTGACATCCTCGGGCACGCCAATGTTCTGGCAGGCCTCCTTGCTGACAGGCAGGGTCGCGGCGGAGGACTGGGTAGCAAAGGCGGTGATAGCAGGGGTAACCACATACTTCAGCTGCTTCACACCCAGCTTGCCGCCGGCAAACAGGGCGTACAGGGGGAAGAAGATCACAACGTACAGCAGGCACAGAGGATAGTAGACCACCATGGAACGGCCGTAGTCGCCGATGAGCTCGGGACCGTAGACAGCAATCAGGTTGGCAAAGTAAGCGCCCAGGCCAATGGGAGCGATCTTCATGATGACGCCCACCAGCTTCATGATGACCTCGTTCAGGTTGGTCAGAAGCTTGCCCATGGGGCTTTCCTCGCCGCCGCAGGCAGAGACGCAGAAGCCGAAGAGAATGGAGAAGATGATCAGGGGCAGCATGTTGGACTTGCTGAGCAGCTGATTAAAGTCGCTGACGGTGAGGGCGCCTACGATCATGTCTCCGGCGCTCTGCATTTCGCCCATTTCCGCAACGCCCATCTGGATGTTGGTGCCGGAGGAGGGGCTGAACAGGTTGACCCAGACAAGAACCATGACACCCGCAATGGCGCCGGTGGCCAGGAAGGTCAGCAGGGTGCTTCCCAGAATCTTACCCAGCCGCTTCATGTTGGCCATGGTGCCTACGGCGGAAGCGATGGATGCAAAGACCAGAGGAACCACGATGGTGAACATCAGGTTCAGGAAAATGTCGCCCAGAGGCTTCAGCTTGGTGCCGAAGGAGGGAGCGATAATGCCGATCAGGGCACCGATGGCAATGCCGCCCAGCAGCAATATGGGCATTTTGTACTGTTCCCAAAATGTTTTCTTCTACATAGTGATGTCTCCTATCTCTAAATTTTTATAAATTGTCCACGGCTGCTTTCAGCTGAGCCATGGCTTTTTCCAGGGTGGCACGGGGGCAGGCGGCGTTGAGGCGCATGTAGCCGGACAGGCTCCGGCCGAAGGTGTAGCCCTCGTTCAGGCCCAGCTTTGCTTTGTGGATGAAGAAGTCCCGAAGCTCTTCGTTGGTCATACCCAGCTCCCGGCAGTCCAGCCACATCAGGTAGGTGGCATCGGGGCGGTTGGGCTTGATCTGGGGAATGTTCTTTGCGCAGTAGTCGCACACGAAGTCAAAGTTATCGGAAACGTAGGCAAGCATCTGCTCCAGCCACTCGTCGCCCTCCCGATAGGCAGCCTCCATGGCAACAGAGCTGAAGGCGTTGTTCCGGTGGATGTCCATGCCGCCCCAGAAGGAATCGAAGGTCTTCTTCATCTCCGCGTTGGGGAAGATGGTGGTGCTGGCCTGAAGACCCGCCAGGTTAAAGGTCTTGGTGGCAGAGACACAGGTGATGATGCTGCTTGCGATTTCAGGAGACAGAGAGGCGGTGGGCGTATGGTGCTTGCCGTGGAAGATCAGGTCGGCGTGGATTTCGTCGGATACCAGCAGGGTGCCACTTTCCATGCAGATCTCTGCCATCTTCCGAAGTTCCTCCGGCTCCCAGACAATGCCCAAGGGGTTATGGGGGTTGCACAGCAGGAAGATGCTGCACTCCTTGGCCTTTGCGGCAAAGTCCTCAAAGTCCACATGCCAGTGGCCGTTCTCCTCTACCATCTTGTTTTCCACCACGGTGCGGCCCCAGGCCTCTGTCACATCGTAGAACTCGGAGTAAACCGGGGTCTGGATCAGCACCTTGTCCCCGTCCTTGCTGAACAGCTTCACAATGGCGGACAGGGCAGGCACCACGCCCAGGCTCCAGCTCATGAGAGCGGTATCAGGCTTCCAGTGCTTGTGCTTCATTTCCCACTGCTGGACGGCCTCAAAGTAGCTGT
>CAYMWT010000093.1:0-8296 GCA_964394055.1 uncultured Oscillospiraceae bacterium | reverse complement strand
TCGTACTGCTCGGCGGGGATGTTCTGCAAAATGCCCGTGACCTGCATGATGGTGTAGGGGATGCCCACCCACAGGTTTACGATAATGACCATGGTTCTGGCCCAGGCGGTGCTGGTCAGGAAGGGCAGCCTGGTGGAAATGAGCCCCGCATTCAGAAGCATGGTATTGACGATGCCGTCGGGCTGCATCATGGCCCGGATAACCATCAGGGACACGAACTGGGGAATGGCAATGGTCATGCCCAGGCACCCGCGCCAGAAGCCCTTGAACTTGATGGTCTTCCGGTTGATCATGATGGCAACAAAGGTGCCCAGGAAGAAGTTCAGGAAGGTAGCGAAGAAGGCCCAGATTAAGGTCCACAGCAGCACATCGCCAAACTGCTTGCCGATGGTGGAGGTGGAGTCGAACAGGGCGGTGAAGTTTTGCAGTCCCACCCAGTCGAAGAGCACCAGATGGTCCCCTTCCTTGGAGTAGTTGGTGAAGGCCATGCTCATCATGTAGAACAGAGGCACGATGGAGAATACAGCCAGGAAGGCAGTGGGGCCGAACATGAGGAGCTTGTGGACGTTCTCATCCAGCAGGGACTTGAGGGCGTCTAAGAAGGTGGGAACCTTTTCGCCGGCCTTTTTCAGGCAGGCCGCCTTGTAGCCGCTGCGGATGGAGGACTGCTAGAGCACCACAAACAGCGCGATGACGCAGATGGTCGCCACACCGTAAAGCAGGATCAGCTGGGACTGGTCGCCCATGACGTACTCATATACGCCCAGGTCATCGTTCCAGACCTCCTCCATCTCCCGCCAGCCAAGGCTGGGCAGCATGCTCAGCCAGTAAATGCCGCCGCCGGGGATCACAAGGAAGGCAATAAAGGCCACTTCCAGGGCAAGGAAGATCAGACCCATGATGATCTGCCCGCTTGCCAGGTTCCCCAGTCCCATAATCAGGCAGGACAGCCAGGCCAGAGGCCCTCCCTTTTTCACAGCCGCAGCCAGAGAAAAGGGATCTCCCTTTTTCTGCCGTGCTGCCGCGGCTTTTGTTAATTCGTTGGACACGTTGTCATCTCCCTTTCTTTACCGCCGGGACTTCCCGGCTTATGACCATGCCCCCAGACCGATGCCCATACCGGCCCCCAAGGGGACAGGCAGGGGCATCGGCCTGCGGAACCAGGTTTAGAAAAGGCGGCGGTCAGGGTTTTCTGGCCGCCGCCAGTGTTTCACAGGCGCTTATGCATTACAGGCCGGAGTTGTTCAGGCCGGTATTCCACTTTTCGGTCAGCTCCGCAGCGTTGTTCGCATTGACCTCGCCATTGACCAGAGCCTTGCCCAGGGATTCGGCGTTAGACCAGTACATGCCCATCTCGGGGATGGAGGGCTGCAGCTTGGAGGTGTTGGCAATGGTGTCGTTCTGAGCCAGAGCGGCGGGGTTGCTGGTGTAGTCGGTGTCGCTGGCCAGCAGCTGGGCGTTGCAGGGAATCACTTCGCCATTACGCAGCTCGTAGTGCAGGTCCTGCATCTCGGCAGAGCCCAGCCACAGAGCCAGAGCGGTGGCAGCCTTCATGTTGGCGGAGTTGGGGTTGACGCCGTAGGCCTTGGAGCCGGAGAAGGAGTAGAGCTGGTGCTCTTCGCCGTTGACGGTGAAGGTGGGAAGCTGAGCGGCGCCGTAGTTTTCACCCAGAGCCTCCTCAACGTTCTTCGCGTCCCAGGTGCCGGAGAAAATGGCGCCCACAGTACCATTTCGCAGGCTGCTGAGGCCGGCGCCAGCGGCGCCGTCGATCATGGTGCCGGCAGCCAGAGCATTGGCAAGGTACGCGGTAGCGGCAGCGCCGTTGTCGCCGCCGAAGGTGATACCGGCAGCGCCGTCGGTGCCGTCACCGAACATGGTGCCGCCCATGCCGAAGAAGAAAGCGGGAACGTACCAGGTATCGGTCACAGGGAAGGAGACGGTCTTCTTGGCCATCATCGCGTCCAGGGACTTGATGTCTTCCTCGGTGTAGACGGACTTATCGTAGTACATAAACCAGGTGTTGCCGGTGTAGGGCACGCCGTAGACGCCTTCGCCGCTGGTGACGGAAGCGACCATGGTCTCGGAGTTGGTAGCCTTGACTTCATCCAGGGCAGCGCCGCCCAGACGGGCAATGGCGTTGGCCTGGATCAGAACGCCCAGCTGGTCGTTGGCGAACATGTAAACATCGGCGGCAGCGGAGGGATCCTTGGTGACCTGGGTGCCGGCGTCACCCTCGGCGCAGACCTCAAAGGTGAAGGTAATGTCCCACTCGGGATGGGCCTCGTTGAACTTCTGGCAGGCAACGGGCAGGAAGCTGTTGTTGTCAGCCTGATCCTCCTGGGGGCCCCAGACCTTCAAGGAAATGGCTTCGGGAGCGGCGTCAGCAGCGGGAGCCGCATCGGCAGCAGGGGCCTTGCTATCGGCAGCAGGGGCCTTGCTATCGGCAGGGGCGCCCCCCTTGATAGCGAAACAACTCGAAACACCGTTTGAATCGTTTCCAACTCGATGTGAATACAGTATAACACCAGAAACGGGCCGCCGTCAATTCGTGAATATGTAAGAATTTTGAGGTCGGTTTTTGCCATTATAGACAAAAGCCAATGGTATCCCATATTATCCGGGAGGTTTCCGCCTGATTTGGATTTATCCGGAAGCTTTTTCTCCCTTTTTTGCGGCTTTTCGTGTTTCGGATTGTTGCGTTAATTGCTCCTTCCTTAGCTCCGGCAAAGAATCATCCGGGCTTCGTAGGGCCTCAGACGCCCCGGGGTCGGCTCCATGTTCTCCAGGATCGTCTCCCCCTCCCGGAATTCCTCAGGAACCGCGAAGGGCTGGGTCTCCCCCGAGAAGTTGCAGATCACCAGCAGATGGGCGTTTTCCCTGTCCCGGGTATAGACGAACAGGTTCTCGTCCTCCGGCATCCGCAGGCTGAAGCTTCCCTCCCGGAACACCGGACAGGTTTTGCGCAGCCGGATCAGCTTTTGATAATAGTGGAACACCGAATCCGGATCCCGAAGGGCGGCCTCCGCGTTGATCTCCCGATAGTTGGGGTTCACAGTGATCCAGGGGGTTCCCCGGGTGAAGCCCCCATTCTCCCCATCCGTCCACTGCATGGGAGTACGGGCGTTGTCCCGGCTTCTCAGGTAGAGGGAATGGAGAATGTCCGATGGATCATAGCCCTGGGCCATCCGCTCCTCATAGGCGTTCAGGGTTTCCAGATCCCGGTAGCCTTCGATGGGCAGATGGATATTGGTCATGCCCAGCTCCTCTCCCTGGAAAATATAGGGGGTGCCCTCCATGCCGTAAAGCATGGTGGCCAGCATTTTCGCGGATTCCACCCGATATTCCCCGTCGTTGCCCCAGCGGGAGACGATCCGGGGCAGATCGTGGTTATTCAGGAACAGGCTGTTCCAGCCCTGGCCGTGAAGGCCTTGCTGCCAGCGGCAGAAGCATGCCTTCAGTCTGGGCAGGCTCAGGGGAACGGTATCCCACTTGGGTCTGTCCGGCGCCTGATCGATGCCCATATGCTCAAACTGGAACACCATGGAAAGCTCCCTGCCATCCGGAGCGCTGTAGCGTCTGGCCCGTTCCACGTCCGCGCCCCAGGCCTCGCCTACGGACACCAGGCCCTCCTCCCGGAAGCCCTCCCGGGACAGCTCCTCCAGGAATTCATGGAGCCGTGGCCCGTTGCCAGTGATGAAGTTATCCGGCTCCTTGGCGATCTGGTCGATGACGTCCAGCCGGAAGCCCTCGATCCCCTTTTCCACCCAGAACCGCACCACCTGGTACAGCTCCCGGCGCACAGCCGGATTTTCCCAGTTCAGATCCGGCTGCTGGGGGGCGAACTGGTGGAAGTACCACTGATGAAGCTCCGGTACATAGTCCCAGGCCGGGCCGCCGAAGCAGGCCCGCATGTCATTGGGGGGCGTGATGCCATCCCCATCCCGCCAGATAAAGTAGTCGTGATAGGGATTGTCCCGGCTTTTTTTCGCCTCCCGGAACCAGAAATGCTGATCGGAGCAGTGATTCAGCACCAGATCCATAATGATGGAAATGCCCCGCTTCTTTCCCTCCCGGATCAGCTCCTCCATATCCGCCATGGTTCCGTACATGGGGTCGATGGCACAGTAATCGGAGATGTCATAGCCGTTGTCCACCTGGGGAGACTGGCACACAGGAGACATCCAGATGCCGTCAATGCCCAGCTCTTCCAGATAGGGAAGCCGCTGGATCACGCCCCGCAGATCTCCGGTACCGCTTCCGGTGGTATCCTGAAAGCTCTTGGGGTATACCTGGTAAAATACAGCAGAGCGCCACCAGCCCCATTTGCTTTTATCCAAAATCAGTCGTTCCATTCAGTCTCTATCCTCCTCAATGGTTTTCAGCACCTCAAACACCCGGAGCATCTCCCCCACGCTCCAGGCCTGGGCGAAGCAGCCCTTGCCCGCGGCAGGGAAATCTCCGTCGTAAATCTCGGGTAGCTGACCCAGGCAGCCCTCCCGAAGCATGGGAATCAGAGCGCTGAGCTGCTCCCGGACATAGGCGGCCGCCTCCCTGGTGTTTCCATTCACCTTCAGCCAGGCCCGCCAATAGGCCCCCAGGGGGAAGACCCACACCGTGCCCTGGTGATAGGCCATGTCCCGCTCCATCTGGCTTCCGCCGTAGAAGCCCCGGTACTGCCTGTCCGCAGGAGACAGGGTGCGCAGACCGCAGGGGGTATACAGCTCCCGGGTCACAGCCGCCACCACGTTCTTTTCCTGTTCCGGAGAGAGCATGGAAAAGCTCATACTGACCGCCCAGATCTGATTGCAGCGAAGCTGCTCATCCGCCGGGGTACCGGAGATCACGTCCCTCAGATAGCCCTTGTCCGGCATGCAGAATTCCCTGACAAAAGACCCCTTCACCCTCTCCGCCAGCGCGGCATAGTCCCTGGTTGGCAGGGACAGCTTCCTTCCCACTTCGTCCATGATCCGCAGGGCGTTATACCAGTAGGCGTTGACCTCCACCGGCTTTCCGTGCCGGGGCGTGGGCAAAATCCCGTTCACACATACGTCCATCCAGGTCACCTGATCCAGGCCCGCGCCGGCGTGGATCAGGCCGTCATCGTCCATGCCGATGGCGTGCTGGGTGCCCCGACGGTAAGACGCGATGATGTTTTCCATGGTAGGCCAGGCCTCCCGGACAAAGGCCCAGTCCTGGGTGCGCTGGGCGTAGAGCCAGATGCAGTCGATGAGCAGCAGGGCGGCGTCCACCGTATTGTACATAGGGGCGCAGTCCCCCTCCGGGAACAGGTTGGGCACCAGCCCGTCCTTTTCATAGCTGAGGAAGGTTTTCAGGATGCTCCTGGCCTCCTCCCACCGGCCGGTTGCCAGGGCGCAGCCCGGGAGGGCGATCATGGTATCCCGGCCCCAGTCGCTGAACAGGGGATAGCCTGCCAGGATGGTCTTCCCACCGGTGGAGGCCCGATCCGCCAGAAACACGTCCGACGCCCATGCCAGGGTCTGAGCGATGGGATCTGTCCAGCCTGCCTGCAACGCCTTCTGCCGACGAAGGGTGGCTTCCAGAATCTGGTCAGCCGTGGCCGTCTCCCGCTCTGTGGAGAAGATCACCGAAAAATTTTTTGTTTCCCCGGCGGGAACGGCCGCCGTGATTTTACAGCAGCAGGCTGCCAGACCCGATTCCGGTCTGCCGTCCTTCCCATCCTCCGGGTAGGCCAGGGTCTGCCAGAACAGGGGCTGCTTTTCCAGCCTCGCGTCTGTGTGGATATACAGGGAATAGACCCCGTCTGTGATCCGGTTGCCCTCCATGGAAATACGCTTCTTCTCCGTCACCGCGTCTTCCTTGGGGGCAAACTTCATAAAAGGCTCCAGGGTCAGACTACAGTCCCTTCCACTGCCGTTGCGGATGGTGTAGCAAAGGGCCGTGGTGTTTTTCCCATATTCCAGTGCCAGACTTCGGCTGACCTCTACTCCCGCCGCCTGGTAGGTCCAGGTGGGGATGGCGTCATAGTTCAGCCGGGACAGCTGGTTGAGGCCCTTTTCCTCCGGCGTATGGTCGCCAAAGCTCTGGACAGACAGGGCATAGTCCCTGCTGTCCACCCTCAGGGTTTCCCGCATCCGATGCACCAGGGTGATCCGGACGTTTGGCGCCTTCACCGCCGCCACCAGCAGCCCCTGATCGCACCGGGAGACCCCATAGCCGCCGGTCACCGAAGCATAGCCGCCCAGGCCGTTTCCCAGCAGAACCGACTGCTCCCGGCTCCAGCCCGGGACGCCCATTTCCTGTTTTCCGCAGACAAATTCCATTGTTGTTCTCCCTCCGATTTTTTCATATGAGGAAAATGTTTCGTAGAATTTAGTATATTGCCTTTTTTTCAATTCGTCAATCCCCCAGATTTTCCCCGGGCCTTTTCAGCATTATCTACAAGAAATAAGCACTTATTCTGTGTATTTCGCCCATGTTCTGGTTTCTTTCGAAACAAGCAGAAACTTTCTTTCCCAAAACGGAAAATTCCTTTTGCTTTTCCGGAACGGCTATGCTATGATGAAAAAAGAAAGTATGGGAGGTGTTTTTCTTGGCAACATTGGACGATATCGCGCGGGAGCTGGGCGTTTCCAAGGGAACGGTCTCCAAGGCCCTCAACGGCGCGAAGGATGTCAGCCGAAAGATGCAGCAGACCGTTCTGGAAAAGGCAGTGGAGCTGGGCTATATCCGGGCCAACCGCAGAGCGGAGGCGCCCCGGATGGCAGTATTCATATTGAATATGGACTATGCCTCCCTCCAGGACTTCGGCTATGACATTGTGGTGGGCTTCCGTCAGGCGGCGGAACCGGCAGGCTATCATGTGGATATCATCCCCCTGGACGAGGAAACCCAGCTTCAGATTCACTACGATGAATATATGATGCGGGAAAATTACTGCGGCGGCGTCTTCCTGGGTCTGTGCCTCCTGGATCCCTGGCTGCATGAGTTTGAAACCTGCATCACCCCTACGGTTCTCTACGATAACCACGTCAGCTGCAACCCCAATGTCACCAGCATCGGCGTGGACATTGAGGAAGCCCTGGAGCTGGCCATCCGCCATCTCACCGCTCTGGGCCACAGACGCATTGGCTATCTCAGCAGCGCTCTGGATTCCTACGTCTTCCGTCAGCGCTATGAGGCCTTCATCCGGGTCATGGGCAACGCGGGCTTACCCTGCGGCGAGCAGGTCATGGGCAACAGCTTTCTCATCAACGCCTGCATCTCCGAGCATCTGCCACGGCTTCTGGAAAACGGCTGCACCGCCATTCTTTGCAGCCACGATACCCTTGCCCACAGCGTGATGCTCTACTGTCTGGAGCAGGGGATCCGGATTCCGGAGGACGTGAGCATTTTGGGCCATGACGATATTCTGCTGTGCCGCTATACCACGCCTCCCCTGTCCACCATCCGGCAGAACCGTCCGGCTCTGGGGAAAAGCGCCTTCTATGCCCTTTTGAGCCAGCACAACGGCGTGCCTCTCAGCAGCCATCTGCTCCACGCGGAGCTGATCCAGCGTGGCTCCTGCGGCCCTGCTCCCCAATCTCCCCGGAGCTTCCATCTGCGGCAGCATTGAAAATCGCCTTTTGTAAACACAAGTGCCCCCTGACCCATTCTGAACCTGTGGTTTCAGAGAATCGGGCCAAGGGGCACGTTTCTGTATTTATTTCCCTGATTTTTGAAAACAGTGCAGATGCCGGTTACTGTACCTTTTCCAGCTTCTCCAGAATCCGCCGGGCCACGAAGACGCCGCTGGCGGAGGCATGGGACAGGGAGTGGGTCACGCCGCTGCCATCGCCGATGACGTACAGTCCCGCATGGCGGGTTTCCAGGTTTTCATCCAGAGAAACCTCCATATTATAGAACTTGACCTCCACACCGTAGAGCAGGGTGTCGTCATTGGCGGTGCCGGGGGCGATCTTGTCCAGAGCGTAGATCATTTCAATGATGCCGTCCAAAATCCGCTTGGGCAGCACCAGGCTCAGGTCGCCGGGTGTGGCCTTCAGGGTGGGCCGGACAAAGCTCTCCTCCATCCGGGCCGTGGTGCTCCGGCGGCCCCGGATCAGGTCGCCGAACCGCTGGACAATCACGCCGCCACCCAGCATGTTGCTCAGACGGGCGATGGATTCACCATAGCCGTTGGAATCCTTGAAGGGCTCGGAGAAGTGCTTGGCAACCAGCAGGGCGAAGTTGGTGTTCTCTGTATGCTTGTCCCCGGACTCGTAGCTGTGGCCGTTGACGGTGATGATGCCGTTGGTGTTCTCGTTGACCACGATGC
>CAYMWT010000092.1:0-8337 GCA_964394055.1 uncultured Oscillospiraceae bacterium | reverse complement strand
GTCCGCCCTGGAACCTGTGGTGGAGCTGCTGGGTACCTTCGACATCACCACCATCCGGGCCAGCATCGGCATGTATCTGGTGTGCAAATACATCCACGAGCATACGGATATCCGGGTGCTGCTCACCGGCGAGGTGTCCGACGAGCTGTTCGGGTATAAGTACACGGACTTCGCCCCTTCTCCTGAAGCCTTCCAGGAGGAGGCCCAGAAACGGGTAAGGGAGCTGCACATGTACGACGTGCTCCGGGCTGACCGGTGCATCAGCGTCAACTCTCTGGAAGCCCGGGTGCCCTTTGGGGATCTGGATTTCGTGAAGTATGTCATGGCCATTGACCCCGGGATGAAGGTCAACCTCTACCACATGGGCAAGTACCTGCTGCGCCACGCCTTCGAAGGGCTTCACTATCTCCCCGATGAGATTTTATGGCGGCAGAAGGCGGCCTTCTCCGACGCCGTGGGCCACTCCATGGTGAACGATCTGAAGCAGTATGCGGAAAACTGCTTTACAGACGCGGAATTTGAGGAAAAGCGGATGACCTATTCCCACGCAAGGCCCTTTACCAAGGAATCCCTGCTGTATCGGATGCTCTTCGAAAAATACTACCCCGGTCAGTCCCAGATGGTTGTGGACTTCTGGATGCCCAACCCCAACTGGGAGGGCTGCAAGGTAGACGATCCCTCTGCCCGGGTGCTGTCCAACTACGGTGCCAGCGGAGAATAAAGAAAACGAGGAATGGAAATGAACGAACCAAATAATCAGCCGGAGAAGATTCTGGTGCTGGACTTCGGCGGTCAGTATAACCAGCTCATCGCCCGCCGGGTGCGGGAGCAGAACGTCTTTGCGGAGATCAAATCCTGTCACAGAATTTCCCTGAAGGAAATTTCCAATTCCGGTTATCGGGGCATCATCTTCACCGGCGGCCCCAACAGCGTCTATGACGAAAACTCTCCCCATTATGATCCCGCAATTCTGAATCTGGGGATTCCCGTGCTTGGCATCTGCTACGGAGATCAGCTCATGGCCTGGATGGCCGGAGGCCGGGTGCACAGCGCCGAAAACGGCAGCGAGTACGGAAAGACCATGCTCCATGTGGAAGACTGCGCACTGTTCCGTGGGATTCCCCACACCTCCAGCTGCTGGATGAGCCACACCGACTCTATCGCCCAGCCTCCGGAAGGGTTCCGGACAGTAGCCAGAACGGAGAAATGTCCCTGTGCTGCCATGTGCGACGAAGAAAGGAAGCTATACGGCGTTCAGTTCCACCCGGAGGTTACCCATACCGCATACGGGGTGCAGATGTTGAAGAATTTCCTGTTTGCCATTTGCGGCTGCACAGGACAGTGGAATATGGGGGATTTCGTTCAGCAGAAGATTGCTCAATATCGCAAGGAGCTGGCAGGGAAAAAGGTACTGTGTGCCCTTAGCGGCGGCGTGGACAGCGCTGTGGCCGCCGTTTTAATGCACAGGGCCATTGGCGACAACCTGACCTGCGTGTTTGTAGATCACGGTCTTCTGCGCAAGGATGAGGGTGACTGGGTCACCGCCATCTTCCGGGAGAAATTCGGCATTCGCCTGGTGCGGGCCAATGTTCAGGAGCGGTTCCTTCAGAAGCTGGATGGGGTAACGGAGCCGGAACATAAACGGAAGATCATTGGTGAGGAATTCATCCGGGTCTTCGAGGAAGAGGCAAGAAAGCTGGGCAAGGTAGAGGTTCTGGCGCAGGGCACCATCTATCCCGATGTGATCGAAAGCGGTACAGGAGACGCCAGCACCATCAAGAGCCACCACAATGTGGGCGGTCTGCCCGAGGTTATGGAATTTTCCCAGATCGTGGAGCCTCTGCGGGAGCTGTTCAAGGACGAGGTGCGAAAGGTTGGTCTGGAGCTGGGGATTCCGGAAGCCCTGGTGTATCGGCAGCCCTTCCCCGGCCCCGGGCTTGCAGTACGGATCATTGGGGCGATTACCCAGGAAAAGCTGGAAGTTCTCCGGGAGGCGGACGCCATCTTCCGGGAGGAGCTGGAAAAAAGTCCTGTCAGGGACCTGGCCAGCCAGTATTTCGCCGTACTCACCGATACCCGCAGCGTAGGCGTCATGGGAGATATGCGCACCTACGGCCACTGTGTGGCCCTGCGGTGTGTGACCACCGACGACTTCATGACCGTGGACTGGACACGGATTCCTTTTGAGACCCTGGAACGGGCCAGCAGCCGGATCACCGGAGAGGTTCCCGGGGTCAACCGGGTGGTGTACGACATCACCAGCAAGCCCCCGGCCACGGTGGAATGGGAATGAGAAAGGGGCAAGCTTTATGTGTGGAATCGTAGGATATACGGGAGGTCAGGCGGCGGCGCCCATGCTGCTGGAAGGCCTCCGGAAGCTGGAATACCGGGGCTATGACTCCGCCGGGATCGCTGTGATTCACGACGGAACCATTGCCATCTCCAAGGTGACAGGCCGGATCGCGGGGCTGGCGGAAAAGACGGAGGACGGGAAGCTGCTTCCTGGTACTACCGGCATCGGGCACACCCGCTGGGCCACCCATGGAGCGCCTACCGAGCCAAACGCTCATCCCCATGCCAGCAACGACGGCAAATTTGCCGTGGTGCACAACGGCATCATCGAAAACTACATGGAGCTGCGGGAGGAGCTGACCCGGAAAGGCTACCACTTTGAAAGTGAGACGGACACTGAGGTGGTGGTGCACCTTGTGGAGATGTACTATCAGGGCGACCTGAAGCAGGCTGTCATGCGCACTGCGGCCCGGCTTCGTGGCTCCTATGCGCTGGGAATTATCTGCGCCGACGCTCCGGATACCATCTATGTGGTACGGGAAGCCAGTCCCCTGATTCTTGGGGTTGGCGTGGGTGAAAACTTCTTCGCCTCCGATGTCACCGCATTGGTGGCTTACACCAGAAATGCCATCTATCTGGAGGACGGGGAGTTTGCCGCGCTGACCCCGGATGCTGTTACCGTGTTTAACTGCACCGGCCAGCCCGTCTCCAAGCCCTTTACCCGGATCACCTGGGACGTGCAGGCCGCGGAAAAGGGCGGCTATGCCCACTTCATGCTCAAGGAGATCATGGAGCAGCCCCGGGCTGTGAAGGCCACCATGGCGCCCCGGATTCGGGACAATGAAATTGTCCTGGATGACCTGAATCTTTCCCTGGACGGCATCACAAAGCTTTGCATCACCGCCTGCGGCTCTGCCTACTACGCGGGCTGTGCCGGGAAATACGCCATCGAAAAGCTGTGCCGCCTCCCTGTCCAGGTGGAGCTGGCCAGCGAGCTTCGTTATGGGGACGCCCTTATGGATGAACACACCCTGCTTATCGTTCTGTCCCAATCCGGAGAAACGGCGGATACCATTGCCGCCCTCCGGGAGGGCAAGAAGCGCGGGGCCCAGACCCTGGCCATTGTAAATGTAGTGGGCAGCACCATCGCTTCCCTTGCCGACCACTGCCTGTACACCTGGGCAGGGCCGGAAATCGCCGTTGCCACCACCAAGGGTTACACCACCCAGCTGACCGTGCTGTACCTGTTTGCCCTGTTTGCCGCCAAAAAACGAGGCACCATTGACGATGGCCAATATAAGAAGCTCCTCTCCGCCCTGAAGGCCCTCCCCAGACAGATGCAGCAGGCCCTGGACATGAACCCCAATATGGAAACGCTGGCAAAGAAATACCACTGTGCCCCCTCCATGTTCTTCATCGGCCGGAACACCGACTACGCTGTTGCCCTGGAAGGCGCACTGAAGATGAAGGAAATCTCCTACATCCACGCGGAAGCCTATGCCGCCGGAGAGCTGAAGCATGGCACCATCGCCCTGATACACGAGGGACAGCCGGTGATTGCCCTGTGCTGTAACGATGCCCTCATGGAGAAGACCATGAGCAACATCATCGAGGTCAAGGCCCGGGGCGCCGAAGTGCTGGCCCTGGTGCCAAAGAACGACCAGAGAGCCATATCCCTGGCGGACGATATTCTCTTCGTGCCCAGGGTGAATACGCTGTTCAGCGCGGCGGTGGAGATCGTTCCCCTGCAAATGCTTGCCTACTATGTGGCAAAGGAAAACGGCTGCGACATTGACAAGCCCAAGAACCTGGCAAAATCCGTCACCGTAGAGTAAAGAGGTAGAAACCATGACAAAGTATATTTTCGTAACCGGCGGCGTAGTATCCGGCCTGGGAAAGGGCATCACCGCCGCTTCCCTGGGACGGCTGCTAAAGGCCAGAGGACTGAAGGTGGCCGCCCAGAAGCTGGATCCCTATATCATTGTGGATCCCGGCACCATGAGCCCCTATCAGCACGGTGAGGTCTATGTCACCGAGGATGGCGCGGAAACCGATCTTGACCTGGGCCATTACGAGCGGTTCATTGACGAGGACTTAAATCAGTTTTCCAATTTGACCACCGGTAAGGTCTACTGGAACGTTCTGAACAAGGAACGCCGTGGGGAATACCTGGGCTCCACCGTTCAGGTGATCCCCCACATTACAAACGAAATCAAGGAGTTCGTCTACCGGGTGGGCAAGCAGACCGACGCGGATGTGGTCATCACGGAAATCGGCGGTACCATCGGCGATATTGAGTCCCAGCCTTTCCTGGAATCTGTCCGACAGATCTCCCTGGAGGTGGGCAAGGAAAACTGTCTGTTCATTCATGTGACCCTGGTTCCCTTCCTTCGTGGCTCTGAGGAGCATAAAAGTAAGCCCACCCAGCACTCCGTTCGGGAGCTGCAAGGGATGGGCGTGAAACCGGATATCATTGTTCTTCGCTGTGATGAGCCTTTGGAAGAGGGTATCTTTCGGAAAATCAGCCAGTTCTGCAACGTACAGCCGGACTGCGTCATTGAAAATATTACCCTTCCCAATCTGTACGAGGCGCCGTTGATGCTGGAAAAGCAGAATTTTTCCGGTATCGTCTGTCGGGAGCTGGGGATTGAGGCTCCCAAGCCGGATCTGACGGAATGGACGCAGCTGGTGGAGAAAATCTACCACCGCAGCAAGACGGTGACCATCGGCCTCATTGGCAAATATGTGCAGCTTCACGACGCCTATCTTTCCGTAGGCGAGGCCCTGCGCCACGCCGGATACGCTCTGGATGCCCAGGTGCAGATCCGGTGGATCGATTCCGAAACCGTCACCCCGGAAACCTGTGAAGAAACGCTGAAGGAGCTGGATGGGATTCTGGTTCCCGGAGGATTTGGCAGCCGTGGCATTGAGGGCATGGTGCTTGCCGCCAAATATGCCCGGGAGCACCAGGTTCCCTACTTTGGTATCTGCCTGGGTATGCAGATCATGGTCATCGAGTACGCCCGGTTCATCGGTCTGGAAGACGCGAATTCCGGGGAATTTGATCCCAACGCAAAGAATAAGGTCATCGACTGGATGCCCGGCCAGAGTGAGGAAATCAACAAGGGCGGTACTCTGCGTCTGGGCGCCTATCCCTGTGTGATCGCCCCTGGAACAACCATGGCGCGGTGCTATGGGGTACAGGAGATTCAGGAACGGCATCGGCACCGGTATGAGTTCAACAACGACTACCGCGCCGTCCTGACCGGGGCAGGCCTTACGCTCAGCGGAACCTCCCCGGACGGACGGCTGGTAGAAACTGTGGAGCTAGGTGACCGTCCCTTCCATGTAGGCGTCCAGTTCCACCCGGAATTCAAAAGCCGCCCCAATAAGCCCCATCCCCTGTTTTTGGGATTTGTAAAAGCCAGCCTGGAAAGCCGGTGATTTTCCGGTTACCTCGCTCGCTTCTTAAAGTAAACTGCCAAAACAGCCACAGCTTCCAGGGCGTAGAGGCACCCGAAAATCACATGCCGGACAGCCGCTGTATGCTCAGCTTCTTGCAGATCATCATAGGTACATACCGTAATGGGAAGCAGACTTCCATCCTTTTCCGCGTAACGAATGGAAGCCACATTTTGGTTTCTCTGTACATAAACACAGACCTCATCCCCGTTTTGGTTTTCCAGACGGTGTGTCAGGGCTTCTTCCTCGCTGATTTCGTTCCCATATTCATCCAAATACGTTATGGCACCAGAGACTTCGGGTGCTGCTTCTCCAAAATACAGGCGGATGGATGGCACGTCCTGCTCCATATACGCTATGAAGCTTTCATAATTGTCGAAGGTAGTGCCCTTCATAATTGACCATGGCCCCCAAATGGTAGTGGCGGCAACGTGTCCAAGGACGGTGACAGCAAGTACAGCTGCCAGAGTCACGGCACAGCTTCTTTTCAGCTTGTGATTGTGATGATAGATTTCCGCTTCCTTCTCACTAAGTGAAAAGATTCCCTTCCTAACAAAGGAAGCGTTGAGGAAATAACACGCAATCCCATAAATAAGCAGCAGTACCCCAGCGCCCATGGTGCCAACCACAAACAGATGCCCGGCATCCATTCCCGCATAGGCATCATCGATCAGAATTAACGGCATGGTAAACCCCAAAACGCCCGCTGTAATACCGAAGGATCCTTCGGAAAGCCCGATCACGGTTCTTCGAAACCGGGACAGCTCGCCATCCTCCAAGCCGGCATCCTCCACGCTGTCAAACGCGGCGTTCATGCAGATCATTTGCATGAGTATGCTTGCGGCATAGCAGACCGCGCCGCAAAGGCCTCCCAGGATTGCTCTTAAAAATGCCAGGTTGCAAATCAGGGCGGCAATCCATCCGGCCGCGGAAATACCCACCGCAATCAGTGTCTGCGTCCGGAAGCGAAACAGCGTCGCTTTCAAAAGACGCTGACGCTGCTTTTCTCCTTTGGGCGTCATGTCATCTCTCTCCTCCGGGGACTTCCGCTCCCCTCGAAGCAGCTCGTCACAGGTGATACCAAAAATTTCCGCAATCACCGGAATCAGGGACAGATCCGGCGCGCCGTCATCACATTCCCAGCGGCTGACGGTTTTATCGGACACATTCAGCTTATCCGCCAGATCTCTCTGGGTCATGCCGTTTGCCTTTCGCAGGGCGGCCAAAAACGCGCCCATGGTTTTCTTTTCCATATGATAACCTCCTTTGAGTAGGTGCTGCGCAGCGCCTTTATACACCCAATTCTAAGATTCCGTCAGTGAGAATACCACCCAAAAGACATGGAATCTCTCTCGAAATCCGAGAATTCAGGAAAATACCCCGTAAGCAACGCTTACGGGGTACTCTTGTGCAGTTATCTTGCTACAAAACCGACCTTCTTGTAGACCTTGCGCAATGTCTTTTCTGCCACATAGCTGGCCTTCTCCGCTCCGCTGCGATAGACGCTTTCCAGATACGCCTTGTCCTTCATCAGACGGCTGGCCTCCTCCCGGATGGGACGCAGATGCTCGATCACCGCATCGCCAACCATGGGCTTAAAGGCGCCATAGCCCTGGCCCGCAAACTCACTTTCGATCTGCTCATAGGTTTTCCCCGTAACGGCGGAATAGATGCTCATGAGGTTCGCCACGCCGGGCTTGTTCTCGGGGTCAAAGCGGATGCAGTTTTCCGTGTCAGAGTCGGTAATGGCCCGCTTGAATTTTCTCTGGATATCCTCAGGCTTTTCCATCAGGAACACACAGCCATCGGGAATGGACTTGCTCATCTTGGTATCGGGGGCGTTCAGGCTCATGATCCGGGCGCCGGTCTCAGGAATATAGGGCTCCGGGATCTTGAATACATCGCCGTAGATACCGTTGAAGCGCTTGGCAATGTCCCTGGTCAGCTCGCAGTGCTGCTTCTGGTCGTTGCCCACAGGTACCAGATCCGGCTGGTAGAGCAGGATGTCCGCCGCCATCAGGGCAGGATAAGTAAACAGGCCGCCGTTGACGTTTTCCGCATGCTTGGCTGCCTTATCCTTAAACTGGGTCATCCGGGACAGCTCTCCGAACATGGTATAGCAGTTTAACACCCAGCCCAGCTCCGCGTGCTGATGGACATGGGACTGAATAAACAGGGTATTTTTCTCCGGATCTAGGCCGCAGGCAATGTACTGGGCCAACTGCTCCAAAGTCCGGCGGCGCAGGTCAGCAGGGGTCTGCCGGACGGTAATGGTGTGCATGTCCGCCATGAAGTAAAAGCACTCAAAGGTATCAGACCGGGCGCTCCAATTCCGGATGGCACCTAAGTAATTGCCAAGGTGCAGATCGCCACTGGGCTGAATGCCGGAAAGCATCCGTTTCTTGGGGGCAACAGTTTCTGTAATGATTTCGCTCATAATCGTCACACTTTCTTTCGAATTGGGTTTCGGTTATTTTACCATAGCTTTGCCATAAGCGCAAGGAGATTTTTCATTGATTTCTTCTTCCGTGTATGCTATACTCTAACAAGATATTTACAAAAGCAAAGAGGTAGAAAATTATG
>CAYMWT010000091.1:0-8349 GCA_964394055.1 uncultured Oscillospiraceae bacterium | reverse complement strand
ACTTATTCCGGGAGAAATCCAGGTCGTTTCGCTCATAGCGGATCTCCGTGAGCTTGCGCAGCACGTCGTCCAGGGGATACTCCTGCCCTACCCGCAGGGAAATCACCATGCTCTTATAGTCGATGGGGTCACCCAGACCGTACAGGCAGCTGACAGAGGACACCACGATCACATCCCGCCGCTCAAACAGAGCGGAGGTGGCGCTGTGGCGCAGCCGGTCGATCTCCTCGTTGACGGAAGCATCCTTTTCAATATAGGTGTCCGTGTGGGCGATATAGGCCTCCGGCTGGTAGTAGTCGTAGTAGGATACAAAATATTCCACCGCGTTATGGGGGAAAAACTCCCGGAACTCGCTGCACAGCTGGGCCGCCAGGGTCTTATTGTGGGCCAGCACCAAGGTTGGCCGGTTCAGCTTTTCGATGACAGAGGCCATGGTGAAGGTCTTGCCGGAGCCGGTGACACCCAGCAATGTCTGCTCCCGCAGTCCCCAGTTGACCCCGTTTACCAGCCCTTCAATGGCCTCCGGCTGATCCCCGGAGGGTTTATATTCTGAAACCAGTTTAAATTGATCCATGCTTGTCTCCTTTTTACAGAACTTGCTTCACTCCGCTGCGATAGCCAATGCCCAGGGCCGTAAAGACCACGCCCATGACGATCCAGAAAAAATTGCCCTGCCGTCCTGCCAGAATGGTCTCAAAGAACAGCAAATGCACCAGATAGATTTCATAGGAGCTTTTGCCGCACAGGCAGATCATATCGTCGATCTTCTTCAGCGCCGGGATGGATAGCCACCAGGGCCGCAGACCGGCGGTCAGGAAGCATCCTGCGGGAGCCAGCAGAAGGAAGGGATACCAGTAAAGGCCGTTGCCCCAGGTCAGATCGTTCCGGGACACCCGCCAGAACACAAGCCCTGCCAGATATACAGCTGCTACGGTAATCAGCCTCCCTTTTGTCCAGGGCAGGCTTCCCTTTTCCAGGGTACCCAGGAACATGCCCAGCAGGAAAACCGGTACTCTGGCAATGGCGATCATCTGATAGCTTCCAAAGGAAATCCCTTGCAGAGCCAGGGCGGCAAGGGCCAGAATTCCCCAGGTCTTCCACCCCGTCTCCCCTTTTGTCACCCGGTAAACCACCGGTGCCAGAAGGTAGAACGCCATTGCCGTCTGGATGTACCAGTTGAACTGATTGTCCAGATGGAACCAGGTTCCCAGGAAGGTCAGGTTTCCCAAAATCTCCGTCCAGGTGATTCCCCGAAGCCAGGCCACAGCGCCCATATACAGCAGCACAAAGGGATAGTAGTCCGGAAGGAGCTTCTTCACCCGTCTGCCCAGATACCGGCCCATATTCCCATCCTTTTTCAGTGACCAGGCAATGCCAAAGCCGGACAGGAAGAAAAACACGTCGCTTCCTCCGTAGCCCATCCCCACAATGTCATCCAGGAACTGTGCGGCAGCCCCCTCCGGGCAGATATAATGTGCCCGAACATGATACAATACAACGCTCAATATGGCGCATCCCATGAGGAAGGCTCTGCTGTCAGACAGATCCGTCACCATATCCCGGGCAAACATACTTCTGTTTCTCTCCATTGTATTCTCCTTACAGAGGCAGGAAATCGTGGAACCGCTGGCCGGACTGGGCCATGGATACATAGTCGCCTTCTGCCACAATAATGTGATCTGCCAGCTGGATCTCCACCGCGTGGAGGGCGGCCGCCACCCGCTTGGTGGTTTCCACGTCCTCTCCCGAGGGCAGGGCTACGCCGCTGGGATGGTTGTGGGCCAGCACCACGGTGGTGGCATTGGTGTTCAGCGCCGTCTCCACGATCTTCCGCACGGAAATGCTGGCGGAATTTACGCTTCCCTCTCCGATCTCCTTGCAGCAGATCACCTTGCACTTGGCATCCAGGCAAAGCAGAAATACCGTTTCCACATTCCTTCCGAAAAAATAGGGCACCAAATATTCCCCGCAGGCATCTAATGTGGTAAGGAATTGATTGCGCTGGGCAACATCCACCTGATAAAATCGTCCCACTTCCGTCACCAGATGAAGGAGCGTGGCCGCGTGGTCACTGATGCCATTCACCTTTTTCAGTTCCTCCGGACTGGCTTCCAGCACCTGGGAGAGGCTGCCGAAATGATCCAGCAGATTATGGGCTATGGGATTGGTGTCTCTTTGGGGAATGGCAAAAAACAGGAGCAGCTCCAACACCTGGATGTCCGTAAAATCATCCAGGCCGTTCTCCAAAAACCGCCGTTTCAGCCGTTCCCTGTGTCCCTTGTGGGTACCTTCTGATGCCATACCATCACCTCATGAAAATTAGGCTTGCTATTTTTGTGGTTTGCCGTTAAAATAAAAGAAGGATGTCGAAATTTGTCGAATTTTGTCGAATGGTGTCGAAGCTGTCAAAAACTGTTCCGTAAGTTTTCTCCCGCTTCGCACAAACTACTCTAAAAAGAGGAGGGGATATGATGGAAGCAGAAAAAGACAATCTGGGAATGCTGGATCTCATGCTGGAACCCGCGTTCTGTGTCAGGGACGGGGTCATTGTGAAAGCCAACGCCGCCGCTCTCCTCTATTCCCTGTCCCCCGGAAGGGAGATCATGCCTCTGCTGCTCACCGGTGAAGCGGAATACTCCGGCTTTATCGGCGGCTGTCTGTCCCTTCAGCTAAACCTGGAAGGGCAGCCACGGGCTGCATCGGTTACCAGGCTGGAGGATGTCCATGTGTTCCTTCTGGATCCGGAGGAAGAGGACGAAACCCTTCGGGCCATGGCTCTGGCTGCCCGGGAGTTGCGCCAGCCCCTGAGCAATCTCATTGCCATTGTGGATACTCTGCTCCCTCAGTCCGCTTCCGAATGGGACGGGAAAACCAGGCAGCAGATGGCACGGCTCAGCCGGGGGCTGTATCAGCTGGAAAAGGCCGTGGGCAATATGTCCGACGCCGGAGCAGCTGCGGTTTTCTTCCACCCGGAATACCGGGATATCCCTTCCATCTTCGATGAAATCTTTCAGAAGGCATCGGCCTTGCTGTCCACCGCCGGAGCCAGCCTTCACTATACGGGGCTGAACCAGTCGGTTTACGGCCTCATTGACGGCCCCATGATGGAACGGGCCGTTCTGAACGTTCTGTCCAACAGTCTGAAATTCACGCCAACCGGCTGTGAGATTCAGGCAACCCTGACCCGTCAGGGCAGCTTTCTCCGGCTTTCCATCCAGGACAACGGGCCTGGCATTGACCCCAATATCCTGGGCAGCCTGTTCAGCCGCCACCTGCGGCAGCCGGGTTTGGAGGACAGCCGGTATGGCATCGGCCTGGGCATGACCATCATCCGCTCGGCGGCCATGGCCCACGGCGGCACCGTTCTGGTAGACCAGCCAGAAAACGGCGGCACCCGGGTCACCATGACCCTGAAGCTGCGTAAGCCCACGGAAGCCACCCTTCGCACCCCCGGAATTCTCCTGTCCGGCGGCCGGGATATGGCCCTGATAGAGCTGTCCCAGTGCCTGCCTCTCAGCGTCTACGAAAAAGATCTATAAGTCCCGTCCCGGCCTGAATTTCAGGCCGGGTTTTTTCATTCCGGAAAATAGTTTTCCACCAGATAATAGACCCGTTCCTTTGTAAGCCTTGCGGCGCAGTCCGCTTCCAGCAGGGGCTGAAGGCTTCCGCCCTCCGCCTCCGCCCCGGCGGCAGCCACGGCCGCTTCCTTGTCGGAAATCCATTGCAGCTGTTCGTTTGTCAAAGCAGACATGGTATCCTTGTCCAGGGTTTTTTTCAGGAACCGCCACAGACTGTTCAGCTCATCATCCCAGGCCCAGTACATCTCCGATGCCAGAGCGTTCATGTCTCCCTGGGTCAGGGAAACCTCCGTTTGGAGCCGTTCCTCCAAAGCGGACGCCCGGTCTTCCGTCTCTTTCAGAGCCTCCCGCGCCTGGGTATAAATATTCGTACCTTCAAAGCCCACCTCCTGGGCCGTGTTATACAGACCGTAAACATCCAGGCGTCCATCCGCCGGAGGGTCATAGTCCACATGAAGCCAGTACCGACATTCCTCCGGCAGCTCCTCTATGGGCACACCGGGCAGATAGATCTGAAATTCCTCCCCCAATGCCAGGCCCCGCGGCTCGTCGGCCACATACTTCTGCTGATTCCGATACTCCGTCTGCCCCGGCTCTGTCTCAAATTTCAGGGTTTCCACAGTGGTGGCCCAGACGTAGGGGCTGATCCGCCGGGGCTGACTGAAGGTTCCGGTGAAATTGCACCAGTAGGTGATGCCGTTGGGATACCCTTCCCCGGTCTCGTCATCGTGATCCTCGAACCTTCCGGAGAAGCTTCTGTCCTCCCCGATATAGGCCCAGGTGCCCCAACTGCCAGCGCCGCTGGAAAACAGGAACTCCCATTCCTTCAGGTCTCCAAAGGAGAAGTCCTGTTCCACCGCTTCTTCCCTGATGGGCGAAGCAGTCTCCTGGGTGGTTTCCACCACCGTGGGCACCGTCTCCGGCTTTGTAGGAACCGAATCCACCTTCTGACAGCCGCAAAGCAGCAGTCCAGTCAAAAGCAATGCAGTCAACCGTTTCATATTCTCACTCCAAATAAGGCTTCAGATACTGTCCCGTATAGCTTCTTTCCACCTGGGCCACTTCCTCCGGGGTACCGGTGGCCACGATTTCGCCGCCGGCGTCTCCGCCCTCCGGCCCCAGGTCGATGATATAGTCCGCCGTCTTGATCACGTCCAGGTTGTGCTCAATGACCAGCACCGTGTTCCCGGCGTCCACCAGCCGCTGCAACACCTCGATAAGCTTGTGCACATCGGCGGCATGAAGGCCGGTGGTAGGCTCGTCCAGAATATACACGGTCTTTCCCGTGGCCACCCGGGACAGCTCGGTGGCCAGCTTCACCCGCTGGGCCTCTCCGCCGGACAGGGTGGTACTGGACTGACCCAGCTTCACATATCCCAGTCCTACCTCCACCAGAGCCTGGGCCTTCCGGCGGATCTTGGGCAGATTCTCAAAGAAGTCCACCGCTTCCTCTGCGGTCATATCCAGCACCTGGGCAATGTTCTTGCCCTTGTACTGCACCTCCAAAGTCTCCCGGTTGTACCTGGCCCCGTGACAGACCTCGCAGGGCACATACACGTCCGCCAGGAAATGCATTTCGATCTTCACCAGGCCGTCGCCGCAGCAGGCCTCGCATCGGCCGCCCTTGACGTTAAAGGAGAACCGTCCCGGGCCGTAGCCCCGCACCTTGGCCTCATTGGTGGAGGCGAACAGATCCCGGATGTCGTTGAACAGTCCCGTATAGGTGGCCGGGTTGGAACGTGGGGTGCGGCCAATGGGGCTTTGGTCGATATCGATGACCTTGTCCAGGTTTTCCATACCGGTGACGCACTTGCAGGCGCCGGGCCGGGTTCTGGCATGGTTCAGCTTTCCAAGCAGGGTTTTGTTCAGCACCTCATTGACCAGGCTGGACTTGCCGGAGCCAGACACTCCGGTGACGCAGGTAAAGGTTCCCAATGGGATATCCACGTCCACATCCTTCAGGTTATTCTCCCTGGCACCCTGAATGGCCAGCAGCTTCCCATTCCCCGTCCGACGGGCAGAGGGCACCGGGATCTTCTTCACCCCGGACAGATACTGTCCGGTGACAGACCGCTCACAATTTAAGATATCCTGCAAGCTGCCCGCGGCCACGATCTCGCCGCCGTGGCTTCCCGCACCGGGGCCAACGTCCACAATATAATCCGCCGCCCGCATGGTATCCTCGTCATGCTCCACCACGATCAGGGTGTTTCCGATGTCCCGCAGGTGCTTTAGCGTGGCCAGAAGCTTATCATTGTCTCTCTGGTGCAGTCCGATGGACGGCTCGTCCAGAATATACAGCACCCCCATGAGAGAGGAGCCGATCTGGGTAGCCAGCCGGATTCGCTGGCTCTCTCCGCCGGACAGGGTACCGGCTGCCCGGGACAATGTCAGGTAGCTCAGGCCCACATCCGACAGGAACTGAAGCCGGGACTTGATCTCCTTAACGATCTGCTCGGCAACCAGCGCCATATTTCCTTCCAGCTTCAGGTGATTCATAAAGTCCAGACCGTCCCGGACGCTCATCCGGCAGAAGTCCATAATGCCGATGCCGCCCACGGTCACCGCCCGGGCGATCTCCGACAGCCGGTCGCCGTGGCACCGGGGACAGGGAGCCGTGGCCATGCACTCTTCCAGTTCCTTCCGGGCGGCGTCGGACTGAGTCTCCTTATACCGCCGGGAGATGTTGTTGAGAATGCCCTCAAAGGGCTGCTCCAGCACACCCATACCGTTGCCCCGGTTGTAGGTGATCTTCAGCTTCTCCCCCTTGGTGCCGTAGAGGATAATGTCCATCACGTCTCTCGGCAGCTCCTTCACGGGAACCGTCAGGGAGAAGTGGTACTTCTGAGCCAGTGCCTCAAAATACATCCGGAAGATGGAATCCGTCCGGGCGCTCTGCCAGCCGCTGGCCTGGATGGCGCCCTCAAAAATAGACTTATTCTTATCCGGGATCACCAGATCCTCGTCGGCGATCAGCTGAAAGCCCAGACCGGTACAGCTGGGACAGGCCCCGCTGGGGTTATTGAAGGAGAACATCCGGGGCTCCAATTCCGTCAGGCTGATGCCGCAGTCCTCGCAGGCGTAGTTCTGGGAAAAGCTCAGCTCCTCCCCGGTCTGGGGCAGCTGAATGGTAACCAGGCCCCCGGAATGGGAGCAGGCCGTCTCAATAGAATCCGTCAGACGGCGGCGCAGACCTTCCTTCAACACCAGCCGGTCAACCACCAGGTCGATGTTGTGCTTCTTGTTTTTCTCGCAGGAAATTTCCTCCGTCAGATCATAGAGGATCCCGTCCACCCGCACCCGGGCGAAGCCGGACTTTCGGGCATCCTCGAAGACCTTCTTATGCTCACCCTTTTTCCCCCGGATTACGGGAGACAGCACCAGAAACCTGGCTCCCTCTCCCAATGCCTCCACCCGATCCACGATCTGGTCAATGGTCTGGCGGCGGATCTCCTTACCGCACTTGGGACAGTGGGGAATGCCCACTCTGGCCCAGAGCAGACGAAGGTAGTCGTAAATCTCCGTCACCGTGCCCACGGTGGAACGGGGGTTTTTGGAGGTGGTCTTCTGGTCAATGGAAATGGCGGGAGACAGGCCGTCAATGGAATCCACGTCGGGCTTGTCCATCTGCCCCAAAAACTGTCGGGCATAGGAGGACAGGCTCTCCACATACCGCCGCTGGCCCTCAGCGTAGATGGTATCAAAGGCAAGGCTGGATTTTCCGGAACCGCTGAGGCCGGTAAACACCACCAGCTTGTCCCGTGGAATGGTCAAATTTACATTCTTCAGATTGTTCTCTCTGGCTCCCTGAATGCGGATTGTATCGTTCATAGCGTTCTCCTGTGATTTTCGCGGACGAAGCGTCCGACAACATTTTATCTGAAACAGTATACCACAGAATTGTCCATGGCACAAGCATTTTTTCAAACAAAATTTCGTTTTAAAAAAGCAGAAAAGAAAACCATTTTTTCGTCAGAAATTGGCAAATTTACCCCTGATTTTTGCAAGGAATTTATACCCTTCAACGGTTGCATTTCCAGGGGGTTCAATGATATAATACCTCCGTAAGCAAATTCCCGGCTCTGCCGGGACACCGATAACAGAATAAAGAATATAAAGTGAGGTATTCATCTGATGATTGCGTACGGTGAAAAAATCCAGGTATTCTGCGGCAACTCCAATCCCAAGTTCGCGCAAACCATTTGCGAGGAACTGGGGATCCCCATGGGCAAGGCTGAGGTCAAGCACTTTGCCGACGGGGAAGCTTCTGTCTCCTTGGAAGAAACCGTCCGTGGCGCGGACGTGTTTCTGGTTCAGTCCACCTGCAAGCCCGTCAACGACCATCTCATGGAGCTGCTGGTTATGATCGACGCCTGCCGCCGGGCCTCCGCCGGTCGGATTACCGCGGTAATCCCCTACTTCGGCTACGCCCGTCAGGACCGCAAGGCCAAGTCCCGGGATCCCATCTCTGCCAAGCTGGTTGCCAACATGCTCACCGCCGCCGGCGCCGACCGGATTCTGACCATGGATCTCCACGCCTCCCAGATTCAGGGCTTCTTCGACATTCCTCTGGATCACCTGCTGGGCAATGTCTCCTTTGTAGAGTATTACATGAACAAGTTCCCCGAAGGGCAGTACAATCACGATGAATTCGTAGTGGTGTCTCCCGACGTCGGCTCTGTGGGCCGCGCCCGGAATTTCGCCGCCAAGGTTCACATGGGTCTGGCCATTGTGGATAAGCGCCGTCCCAAGGCCAACGTCTCTGAGGTCA
>CAYMWT010000090.1:0-8380 GCA_964394055.1 uncultured Oscillospiraceae bacterium | reverse complement strand
CATACAGCCGCAGCGAAAACCGGATCACCAATCTGCGTCTGGCCAGCGAGGCTCTAAACGGCTATGTTCTTGACCCCGGGAAGACCTTCTCCTTCAACGACTGCCTCGGCCAGCGCACCACGGATAAGGGCTACAAATACGCCTACGTGGGCACAGGCATTGAGGAGGATTCCGTTCTGGGGGGCGGCATCAGTCAGGTGGCTTCCACGCTGTACTACTGCGCCCTTCTGTCTGACCTGCAAATCACCACCCGATATAACCACAGCCGCCCCGTTACCTACATTGATTACGGTCTGGATGCGGACATTCAGTGGAACAGCCGGGATTTGCGGTTCAAAAATAACACCGACTATCCCATTACCATCCAAGCGGAAGCCAACGGCGGATATGTCACCATCCGGCTTCTGGGCACCGACCAGCGCAGCTACTATGTCAAGCTGGAAAGCCGCATTCAGAATACCTATGAGCCGGACACCAAATTCGTGGAGTATCCCTACAAAAACCCCGACGGCTATTCCGACGGCGATGTGATTCAAAAGGGCGAGGACGGATATCTGGTCAGAAGCTACATGCTCAAATATGACCGCAGCACCAATCAGCTGATCTCCCGGGACGCTCTGGTGGATTCCACCTACGATGCCATTGAAGAAATTGTCGCTCTCGTAGAGGAAGAACCCACCACCGAGCCAACTACCGAGCCAACCACGGAACCCACCACCGTTCCCACAGAGCCCACAACAGAGCCTTCCACGGAAGCCCCTACGGAAAAGCCTACGGAGGCACCCACGGAAGCGCCTACCGAGGCCCCCACCGAAGCGCCTACAGAGAATCCTACCGAGGCCACCGTTCCGCAAGAGGAACCGCCTGTCACCGAAGCGTCCTCCCCGGAGGAAGCGGCATAGGTTTATAAAAATCAGGAGATCGGGACTTTCCCGATCTCCTGATTTTATTGAAACCCAGTTAGAATGCCGTCATAATCTCCACCAGCATCTCCACGCACATCTCCATATCCTCCACAGGAATATACTCGAAGCGACCGTGGTAGTTTTCGCCGCCGGTGCACAGATTGGGACAGGGCAGGCCCTCGTAGCTTAAGCGTGCACCGTCGGTGCCGCCCCGGATGGGAACCTCCTTGGGTTCCATGCCCACCTTGGCCATGGCGGCCTTGGCCCGGTCTACCACATACATGCAGGGCTCAATGCGCTTCTTCATGTTATAGTAGCTGTCCTTCAATTGCAGCTCAAGGGTACCCTCTCCATATTTCCGGTTGATGAAGTCGGCAGCGGCGGTCATCACCGCCTTCTTTTCCTCAAACCTCTCCATATCGTGATCCCGAACGATATACTGCATCTGGGTATTTTCCACCTCACCCCGGATTCCCAGCAGGTGAATGAAGCCCTCATAGCCGGATGTGTATTCCGGGCGCTGATTGACCGGAAGCAGACCATTAAATTCCATGGCAATCAGCATGGAGTTCACCATCTTATCCTTCGCGGAACCGGGATGAATGTTCAGGCCGTGGACAATCACCTTGGCACCGGCGGCGTTGAAGTTCTCGTATTCGATCTCCCCCAGCGTGCCGCCGTCGGCAGTATAGGCGTAGTCCGCGGCAAAGCCCTTCACATCAAACCGATCCGCGCCCTGCCCTACCTCCTCGTCGGGGGTGAAGCCGATTTTTAAGGTAGCGTGGCGCTTGTCACCCTTCAGCAGGATTTCTGCCGCCGTCAGAATTTCCGCGACGCCAGCCTTATCGTCCGCACCCAGCAGGGTGGTGCCGTCGGTGACAATCAGGTGCTTGCCATGATGATTCCGGAGGCTTTCATACTCGCTCTCCCGGAGGTAGATTCCCTTTTCCTCGTTCAGGCATACGTCAGCGCCGGAATAGGGCACAATTTTTGCCTTGATGTCCGCGCCGGAGGCGTCCGGAGAGGTGTCCATATGGGCAATGAGGCCGATGGTTGGCAGACTGGGATCGCCGGGGACCGTGCCGTAAACATAGCCGTTTTCATCCATCCGGGCATCAGCAATGCCCATTTCCTTCATTTCCTCCACCAGCGCCGCTCCTAAGAGCATCTGCTTGGCCGTGGAGGGGAAGGTGGTGGATTCCTCATCGGACTGGGTATCGAAGCTGACATAGCGTAAAAAACGTTCTGTAACAGAAGACATATTGTTTATTCCTTTCCAGATTTTGAAATTGTAACTCCGCCTATTTAGGGGAAGTCCATAAGATTGACTGGCGCAATATACAGGTCAATATTCCCATATGAAAAATGTTTCAGCAGAGTAAGCTCATAGCCAAGAGACTGGGCCTTCGCCAGTCCATGTTCCTTTCTCCACTCTGAAACAAAAAGGTACACACATTTCGTACTTTCCGTATCATATATGTGACGGTTGCACAGATACGGAACTGATACATAGGAATCCACATCCCAGAAGCCTGCCTGTATTTCCATGTTGGAAGCAATGGCTACTTTTTCTCCTTCATTCCATCCGGAGTATACGGTAGTATACCCTTCTTCCTGTAAGTAGTCACTTACCATGTAGAACGGATCTTCTTCCCGATGGTACGCTTGAATACAGCAATCCTTCATCCCGCCAAAGGACGGAATCAACAGGACAAGGGTAAGAACAAAGACGGCCCCTCGGCAAAAATATCGGTTTTCACAAGAATACATCTTTGCGATGCCAAAGGCCAGCAGAGGATACACCATGAAATAATAAATTTCGCGTACATTCATGGTTGTAAGGAGGTCCGTTGCAGCGATGGCAAGGACGCTGAATCCAAGGAGTCCAAAAAGTTCAACACTTAAGTTCTCCTTTTGCGTCTTCTTCCAGCGTAAATAAACGGTGATCCCGATTCCTGTCACAAATGCCGCAAGCAGCAGCACCAGCACAACAGATTTTTGCCAATCTTCTGTTTGAAACAATCCCTGAATGTGGTGAAAGCAGCTTGCGATGTCTTCTGCTTTCTTCGGCAGACATACACGTACTTTCCCAAAAATCTCTTTTTGACTGACGGACAGTAGGTGCGCGCAGATAACTCCAGCAAAATTACACACACTTATCAGGATTGATGTCAGAAGGGACCTGTTTAGCCATTTCTCCCCGTGTCGAATTCGATGAATCAAACATAGCAGGGACATTCCCATGATTGGCGCTGTCATAACCGCCGTCTGCCGCAGGCTTTGGATTCCCGTCCCGAAACTTAAGAAACACGTGATTCCCAGAACCCAGAAAAACCCTTTGCTATTGTGTTCCTCCGCCCGGAGATAGCACCCAAATGCCAGAAACGCTGTGACAGCATAGCATGCGTAATAAGAGCACATGGTAAACAATAGCTGCCATCCGTTTGTCTGCCGCACCGCGCCTCCAAAATACAGCACAATCGCCAGCAGCAGGACTAGGCTAAGCCATCTTGCCTCCCGCTCTTTTACCGCCGGTTTGACCATCCATGAAAATGTAACCAGCACCAGAAAGCCATAGACCGTGGAAGCGACTGCCATAGCAGTCAACGGATTTCCCAAAAAGCCATATGCAAGCGCTGCCAATACCGGCGTAGCAACTACATATAGCTGATTTCCGAAGACCCAATCCGGTGGGAACAAAGATTTGCTTTTCCAGGCTTCCGTTGCGTACTGCATATCCGCATACATATCCGTGCAGTAAAAGCTTGGCGTTCCGGAAAAGTTGATGTAGACGATGCCAAGAAAATAAATGCAGATGATCCCCATGAAAACCGCGCAAAAGATTCTACCGAATATTTTCGTATCTCTTTTCATCCCTCAACCCGCTTTCTATTCGGTAAAGCAAATGGGGGCTGCCTCAGCAGTGAGGCAGCCCCGGTCATTCTAAAGGCTTACTTCGCGGCGTTAACCAGCTCGGCGGTATCCTGCGCGATCATCAGCTCCTCGTTGGTGGGGATGACCCAAACCGTGACCTTGGAGTCGTCGGTGGAGATGATGGCCTCCTTGCCCCGGACGTTGTTCTTCTCGGGGTCGATCTTCACGCCCAAGAACTCCAGACCCTCACAGATCCGGGCACGCATGGAGGCGGAGTTCTCGCCCACACCGGCGGTGAACACCAGGCAGTCCAGTCCGCCCAGAGCGGCAGCGTAGGAGCCGATGTACTTCCGGACTTCGTAAGCGAACTTATCCAGAGCCAGAGCGCAGTCGGCATTGCCCTTTTCCGCCTCACCCTCGATGTCACGGAAGTCGGAGGAAATGCCGCTGAGGGCCAGCACGCCGGACTTCTTGTTGAGCATGTTCAGCGCCTCATCGGGGGTCATCTTGTACTTATTCATCACGAACTGCACAACGGCGGGGTCCAGGTCACCGGAACGGGTGCCCATGGGAACACCAGCCAGAGGGGTCAGGCCCATGGAGGTATCCTGGCACTTGCCGTCCTTCACAGCGGACAGAGAGGAGCCGTTGCCCAGATGGCAGTTGATGAGCTTCATATCCTTGCGGCCCATCAGCTCGATGGCACGCTTGGTCACATACTTATGGGAGGTGCCGTGGAAGCCGTAACGACGGATAGAGTCGTTCTTGTAGTATTCGGTGGGGATGGCGTAGCGATAAGCAACGGGGGGCATGGTCATGTGGAAGGCAGTGTCGAAGACGGCAACCTGGGGGGTCTTGGGCATAACCGCCTGGCAGGCCCGGATACCCATCAGGTTTGCGGGGTTGTGGAGGGGTCCCAGAGGGATGCACTTCTCGATGGCGGCGATGACCTCGTCGTTGATGATGCAGGAGTCGAAGAACTCCATACCGCCATGCAGGACACGGTGGCCCACGGCATCGATCTCGTCGGTGGACTTGATCACGCCGTCCACGGGATCAACCAGGATCGCCAGAACCGCTTCGATGGCCTCGGAATGGGTGGGCATGGGAATCTCCTTGACCACCTTCTTGCCATGGGCGTTGTGGGTCAGACGACCGTCGATGTAGATACGCTCGCACAGGCCCTTTGCGGATACGTCGCCGGTTTCAGGGTCCATCAGCTGATACTTCAGGCTGGAAGAGCCGGCATTGATGATAAGAACATTCATTTTGGGGGTTGCCTCCTAAATAAAATAATTTTCTTTTCCCGCTATCTGTGGTATGATAGCTGTGAACAAACACATTATAGTGTATTTTTCCCAATTTCTCAACCCCTAGGCAAAATTTTTTCGGGAAAAGGCGGGATTTTTTTATGACTGTTGGCATTGTCTGTGAATATAACCCTCTTCATCTGGGCCATCTCCGGCAAATTCAGGCGATCCGTCAGGAATTTGGGCCAGAAACGTCCATTGTCTGCGCCATGAGTGGCAACTTTGTCCAGCGGGGCGCTCCGGCCCTGTTCGACAAAAGCATTCGCGCAGAGGCTGCAATTGCTTGCGGTGCCGACCTGGTGGTGGAGCTTCCCGTGACTGCGGCCCTATCCTCTGCCGAGGGCTTCGCCGCCGGTGGTGTCCGGCTGCTGTCACAAATCTGCGATGTTCTCTGCTTCGGTACGGAAACCGGGACCTCGGAGTCTCTTTGGGATACCGCCCAGGCCTTGCTGGACCAGCGGTTTTCCCCCCTGCTGCGCCAGGCCCTGGATTCGGGCATTTCCTTTCCCGCTGCCCGGGAAGCGGCTCTCAAGGATATGGGCCTTTCGGGAGCGCCGCTGTGCCAGCCCAATGATATTCTTGCCGTGGAATACTGTAAGGCCATTCTTTCCCAGAATGCGAGGCTTGCCATCTTCCCCATCCATCGTCCCGGAAGCTACCACGCGGAGGAACCGGATCGGGAAAATCCCTCTGCCACTGCCCTGCGCAGCCGGATGCTTGCCGGGGAGGACTGGGAGGACTATGTGCCCGCCGATGTCGTCGCCCTGTTCTCTCAGGCTCCCAGGCACGCTCTGGAGGCCGGAGAGCGGGCAATTCTGGGGAAGCTCCGTACCATGTCGGAGGCGGAATTCGAAGCCCTGCCCTACGGCGGCGAGGGCCTGTGGCGGAAGCTGATGCATGCCAGCCGCCGGGAAAACAGCCTGGAGGATATTTTCACCGCTGTCAAATCCAAACGCTACACCCGCACCCGGCTCCAGCGTATGGTGATGTGCGCCTTTCTGGGGCTAACCCGGGAGGACATGGTCAGGCCTCTTCCCTACGCCCGGGTGCTTGCCTTCCATGACCGGGGCCGTTCTCTTTTAAAAGGGGTCCGGGATGGCCACTTCTTTCCCAACGCCGGAACGCCCATGGAAAACCCCTATCAGGCTTTGGAATACCGGTGTGGTGATCTGTACGGTCTGTTCTCACTGGAGGGAACAGAGCCACCGGGAAGAGAGCGGCTGCGCAGAGTCTCCTACCGCCGGGATTGACTTTTCCCGGTTTCCATGTTATTATACCATGAAACAAAGTGGAATGGTATAATGTTGACATCTTTTCCGGTTTTCGGCGAAGCCGGAGAGGAAAAGGTCGATTTTCAAGTATAATAACCACTTTGTGGTTATTATACCTTGAAAATCAAGGAGATCCCTAAAAAATGTTCCGTTTTCTTCCAAAATTAAAATCTTTCTATTGTATCGCTGCCTTTCTGGCCTCAGCCTTTCAGGCCTTCGGCATGTATAACATCCACGCCCTTTCCGGCGTGACCGAGGGCGGCATCTTCGGACTGATCCTGCTGCTGGACCACTGGCTCCATATCTCTCCCGCCATCACCAGCTTTCTCCTCAACGCCGCCTGCTACTTCCTGGGCTGGAAAACCTTGGGCAAGGAATTTATCGGCTATTCCGTTGTGGCTGCCGCCGGGTATTCCATCGGCTACGCTGTCTGTGAGCAGTTCCCGCCTCTGTGGCCCCAAATCGCAGGGATGCCTCTCCTGGCCTCCGTTGTCGGCGCTCTGTTCATTGGCATCGGCGCGGGAATCTGCGTCCGCATCGGCGGCGCCACCTCCGGGGACGATGCCCTTGCCATGAGCGTCAATGCCCTCACCGGCATCAACGTGGAGAAGGTATACCTGATCAGTGACCTGACCGTCCTGATTCTTTCCCTGAGCTATATTCCCCTGCGTCGTATCGGCTACTCCCTGCTGACGGTGATCCTGTCCGGGCAAATCATCGGCTGGATTCAGAAAATCCCCTTTCAAAACGCAAAAAAGAAGAACTGCTCCTGAACCTGGGAGCAGTTCTTTTCCATCTGCGGCTTTTATGCACTTCCCGGCCTCCCTCGCATAAACTGTCTTATAAGCGTCTGTGCTTATACCCTAACACGGGAGGTTACATTTATGTCCGAGGAACGCACGGATACCCTGAACTGCGGCTGTGACAGCCAACGTCAGGCCATGTCCATCCACACACAGAAGATCACCGACTCCTGTCGGGATAAGGACTGCATTGAAGACCTTCGGGTCTATCTTACCAATGGCTCCCAGCAGGCTTTAGACTCCGCCACCAATGTCCGGGTACGCTGCGCCGAGCTGCTGACCACCTGTATTGAGGTGGAGCCGGTGGCCTTCGACCGAAACCACTACGCCATCGACATGACCTTCTACTACCGCATCCTGGCAGACGCCATGCAAGGCTCCTGCCGGCCCACCACCCTGTGCGGCCTTGCCACCTTCTGCAAACGGGCCGTACTCTGCGGTGAAGACAGCCGGGCACATATTTTCCGCAGTGATACCCGCATCGGCGCGCCTGACGGCAGACCTAAGCTCTACGCCAACCGGCCCACCGCTGTGGTGGAGGTCCTGGAGCCCATGGTACTTGCCAGCAAGGTAAAGGATGTCTGCGACTGCCGCTGTGAAAGCATGACCACCCAGATTCCGGACCCCATCCGCTCCCTCTTTGAGGAAGAGCTTGCCCTGTCCTGCGGACAGAAGCGTCTCTTTGTTACCCTGGGTCAGTTCTCCATTGTCCGCCTGGAGCGGGACGCTCAGCTTGTGGTTCCGGTACTGGAATACAGCATTCCGGAAAAAACCTGCTGCGAGAATCCCGGCTGTGCTGAGGACCCCTGTGAAATGTTCAGCCGGATTCCCTTCCCTGCTCAGCAATTCTCCCCCAAAAGCTGTGACAAACAGGAGTGCTGCTGCAAATCCGACCAAACCTGAAAAAAGCCCGGAACCAATCGGTTCCGGGCAAATTCGTGATGCTTACGCTTCGTAGGTTGCGGACAGGTCGTGATAATACGCCATCATTTCCTCTTTGGTATCGAAGTTGGCAACATACATCTGGTTTGCCATGGCACCGGAGAGGGCATCCGGGATTCTGCCGGACATGACCATCTTGTCCGCGTACTTCATCATAACCTCGTAATCATCCAGCTGATACCGGCGACCGTCCCGACGACCGTAGAAGGCACAGTAGTGATGATTGCCAATGGGCTTGGTGTTGCAGTCAAAGGCCACCATATCCGCCCAGATCT
>CAYMWT010000089.1:2116-8396 GCA_964394055.1 uncultured Oscillospiraceae bacterium | reverse complement strand
CGCTATTTTGCCGCCTCCGGCGTCAACGCCTATCTGCATCACTACAGCGCGGATACCCGGTTTCGGGAGCATCTGCTGACCCCAGGCGATTCCTGGGTGGAGTCCGGGGAGATCAGCTCCTATTCCCTGTCTCAGGTGAAGAACCTGTTTGCCATCTATCAGAAGCTGTATTCCGCCTATTCCTCCTCCCTGCCAAATGGCATCCTCGTCACCTATTTTGATGTGGATCACTTTCAGGAATATATCAGCAACTGCATTCTCTACCCCGGTCAGGTCATCCTCTTCCTGCAGGGGAATCAGGCTCCCCTGTTTCAGACCTCCCAGGACGACTTTTCCGGCATCTGGGAGCAGCTTTCCCCCAACATCACCAGTGCGGGCACCTACAGCAGCTTCACCACGGAGTACCGGGGCAACCCCTATCTGGTCTCCCTGATCCCCGCATCCGACCAGGGGATCTACTATGTATCCCTCATTCCCAAGGAGGCTCTCACCATCCAGACCCGTCCCCTGAAGGCCGCTTTTCTCCTGATCGCCTTTGCGGCCTGTGTTCTGAGCATCTTCCTGTCCATGGTGAAGGCAAAGAAGGAATACGCCCAGCTGCAAACCTTTATTGACCTGTTTGACAACGCGGACAAGGCCGTCCCCACAGGCGCCCCTCTCAAGACCTCGGATCCCTACCAGCTTCTGCTGCACAAGATCGTCAATCTGTTCCTGGAGCAGAAGTATCTGAAGCTCCAGCTGGAAAACAAGCAGTACGAAAATAAGCTTCTGGAGCTTCAGGCCCTTCAGCACCAGATCAATCCCCATTTCCTGTTCAACACCCTCAATACCATTTACTGGAACGCCATCAGCCTCACCGGCGGAACCAACACCTGCGCCTCCATGATCTCCTCCCTGTCAGAAATCATGTCCTACTCCATGGGTGACAGCCATGAAAAGGTTCCCCTCCGCATGGAACTGGAATATCTGAAGCACTATGTGGACATTCAGCAGATCCGGTATGACCACAAGTTTGAGGTCATCTGGGATGTGGATGACCAGGCTCTGGAAGTTCTCATCCCCAAAATGATTCTCCAGCCCCTGGTGGAAAACGCCATCTATCACGGGATCAAGGAAAAGGAGGGCAAGGGCACCATCAAGGTCAGGGTGTGCCGTCAGGAGGGAAGCATCTCCATCCGGATCCTGGATAACGGGATCGGGGTATCGGAGGAGAAGCTGGCAGCGTTGCGGGAGCAGCTGGCAGCATACGCCCGGGAAGCCTCCGAGCACATCGGACTGCTCAATACCAACCGGCGGCTCATCCTCTGCTACGGAGAATCCGCCGCCATTCAGATCAGCAGCCGCTACGGCATGGGGACGGTCATATCCTTCCTCATTCCCGCCACCTGACGCCCAGCTTTCAAACCGCAAAACATCCGCAAAAAATGTGCCGAAGCGTTTGCTCCGGCACGTTTTTTTACTTTTTCCCCGTGTCACGCCGCCGGGAAACAGAGAATTCGAAGGACACCTGTCCGTCGTTCATTCGGTAGCGTTCCCGCAGTACCGGGCCACAGCTGTTGGAGCCAAGGCCGCTGACCTTATAGTCGATGCGAACAACCGTGGCATCCTCCTTCTGAAGCTCGTAGCCGTGGACCTTCCTGGTCAGCTCCTCCGGGGAATACTCCGACACGTTCAGGGAGAAGCCCCGGTTAGAGGTGATCACAAAGTCTCCCAGCGCCAGGTAGTGGGTGCCAAGGTGGCTGCCATGCTCCTGGGGATTCATGTAGGGAACGTACTCCTTTTCGGCGCTGCTTTCAAACAGGCCCATCCAGGAGCCGTGGTGCATATCGATATAAGATTCCCAGGGGCCAAGGCCCAAATAGCGGAAATCCTTCTCCCCTGTCTTAAATTCAAAGCCCAGCCTGGGAAGGAAGGTTCTGTTCCGGTCGAAGGCTCCCTGAAGCTTCACGTCAATGCGGCCATCGGCAAAGAAGGTATACTTCACCTCATACCGGAAGAAGGGCATCTTGCTCACCGGGGCCAGGGCGGCCTTGACGGCAATGGTGCTGCCGACGACCTCGCAGGAATAGACCTTATTGTGCACATGATCGTACTTTTCCTCACGCCACTTGGTCTTGAGATGGCGGTCGTTGTCATTGGGGGCCTTCCACACCGTGAGGCGCATGGGGGAGGAAAGAAGGGAATCCAGGGCTTCCAGATATCCGTAGTGGAGGTTGAAGCGGTATTGGAAGCCCTCCCCGGTGATCACGGCGTACTCGCCCTGCTGAGAAATTCGGGCGTCTCCCGTCTGATCCGGTTCTATCCCCTTTCCTTCCTTCAGCAGCATCTGCCGGAAGGCGACCTCACGGTTTTCTCCGTCCCGCATGGACAGGCGCAGATAGCTTCCGAATGTGCTTTCCGGGATCTTGAGGGCCAGCGGCATTGTCACCGTCTCATGGCCTGCCGCCGCCAGGGTGAAGGTACCGGAATCGGTTACCACCCCGTCTCCGGTGACCTCCCACAGGAAGGTGAAGTCAGAGAGATTTTTGAAGTCGAAGCGATTGCGGACGGTGAGCACTCCCTTGTCCCAGGAGGCGTCCATGGGCTGATAGGCGAACTTGGCTTCCATAGAACCGGCCTTAAAGCTTCTGTCATGGAAGACCAGACCGTCACAGCAGAAGTTACCGTCGTGGGTCTCTTCTCCAAAGTCCCCGCCGTAGCCGTACCGGCCGTTTTCATCCCGGGCCACATGATCTGCCCACTCCCAGATGCAGCCGCCGATCATATAGGGATTGGCTTCGAAGACCCGCCAATAGTCCATCAGATCTCCGGGGCCGTTGCCCATGGCATGGGCATATTCGCACAGGAACATGGGACGCTTGTCTCCGGTGGCGTCGTGATAGCTTACCATCTCCGAGGGTGTCCAGTACATCCGGCTGACCACATCCACGGTATCCGGATCCCGCTTCACCGGGTTGCAGCAGTAGACATTCTCATAGTGCACCAGCCGGCGGAACCCTTGCCGCTGACTCTCCCGGTCATGGATATACCCGCTCATGGCGGCGAAGTTTTCTCCGTAGTTGCTTTCGTTTCCCAGGCTGAACATCACCACGCAGGTGTGGTTCTTATCCCGTTCGTAGAGCCGGGCAGCACGATCCAGGAAGGCCTCCCGCCACATAGGATCCCTGGCGGGCCACATGGGGTTATCGTCATAGCCCCGTCCAGGCTCTCTGGTGGCGAAGCCATGGGTCTCCAGATCCGCCTCGTCCACCACATAGAAGCCCAGCTCATCGCACAGCTCCAGGAAAATCGGCTGGGGCGGATAGTGGGAGGTGCGAATGGTGTTGATGTTCAGCTCCTTCATCCGCAGAAGCTCCCGGCGCAGCTCTTCGGCGGTGAGCACATAGCCGTTATCGGGATGGGTGTCGTGGTGGTTGACGCCCTTGAGCTTCACGCTGACGCCGTTGATCAGCAGCTCCCCGTTCTCCGTCACCTGCTGATCCCGGAGGCCCACCTTGATGGGGATAAACTCTCCGGCCTGTTCCAGCACAACGGTGTAGAGGTAAGGCTCCTCCGCATTCCAGAGGATGGGGTCATGTAAATCCGTCTCATTGCCCGCGGCATCAAAGATCCGATGGGGAATTTCGCAGGAAATGCCCTTTGCGTCATAGCTGAGGTTCACATCAAACAGGTGCCCCTTGGGACGGCTGAGCAAATAGACATCCCGGAAGATCCCGTTGCAGCGCAGGAAGTCCTGATCCTCCAGGTAGCTGGAAACGCACCACTTGTAGACCTTCACCAGGATTTCATTTTCCCCGGGCTGCAAGGCAACGGGGAACTCCGAGGTGGAATGGGAGACGGTGGAGTAGCCCACATACCCGCCATTTACATACAGCGCAAAGCAGGGCGCCACGCCCTCAAAAACCAGGGTGTTATCCCGTTCCGCCTCCTGAGCTGTCACGCAAATTTTCCGCCGATAGACCCCCAGCGGAACGTCATCCGGCACATAGGGCGGATCCACCGGGTAAGGGTAGTTTACGTTGGTGTAATAGGGCTTTTCATAGCCCAGCGACTGCCAGCAGGAGGGTACCGGGACGGGATCCCACTGCCGCGCGGACTGGGGATAGTCAATATCCCTTGAGAAATAACAGAAATCCCAGGTACCGTTCAGAAGGGTATAGTAGGCAGACGACGTCTTGTCCCCGGCCAGGGCCTTCTCCAGGGTATCATAGGGAATGTAATGGGCCCGGGGCGGCAGGGTGTTTTCGTGGATTTTATGGATATCTTCGATCCTTCTCATTGCACGTTTTCTCCTTACATAAGCTTTTGCGTGACATCATTCATGAAAGAAGCAGCATCGCTTCTGCCTGCTTCAGCGTGTCAAAAAAGAGCCTCGCAGAGTTCGCCGCCGCAGCGGCGAATCAAGTCAAATCATTTTTTGCCGCGACACGCGCGTGGCAAAAAATTCCTCTCAGGCTGCGTGTGTGCGAGTTGTGCGCCTTTCGGCGCACAAGGAGTGCGCTAAGCAGACTGCAACCTTTTTGTCAAAAAGCCCTGAAGGGGATTTTTGACAGTCTAAAGCAGGCGGAAGCAGCATCGCTTCCGCCTGCTTTACAGTAACTTACAGCCTGGCGTTTATTTTGTCAAGAGGATCCGCGTTTTTTGGATTACTTCTGGCTCTCCAGATAAATGTCCAGACGCTCCTGGGCTCTCTGCTCGCCGCCCTCTTTCATGAAGACCTGGAAGTAGTTATCATACACTTCGTCGAACTTGTCTGCCGGAGCGGTGACACTGCCAATCCAGAGGTTATCGCTGTTTTCGTTCAGCTCAGCCGCGAAGTCAATGCTTGCGTTCACCGTGTTGTTGATTGCGGGAATCACGAACTTGCCTTCGGAAATGGAGATCTTCTGGCCATCCAGCATCATCTCCACAACACGGCTGTCATGGGCAGCGTTCTTCTCACGGGTGATTGCGGCAAACAGGTCGGGATCCTTGGTGCAGGGGTCGTAGTTCATCAGCACATCCAGGTCGCCAACGGACTTCCGCTCGTGGGCGTTCTCGCTCTGGATCGGCACCATCCGGCCATCCTGGTATTCAAAGTTCTCACCCTCAATACCGTGGTGGATGATCATATGGGCATCCTCGCTGGTCATCAGCCAGTTGATCAGCTCCACAGCGGCTTCCACATTCTCACAGCTGGAGGAAACCATGCCGTAAGCGCCAATGGGGGCGTACTTCTCGTAGACGGCGGGAGTGCCATCCTCATGGGTCAGCTCAACGGCCACAAGCTCCGCGTCGGGATTCACTTCGTAGAAGGCATCCAGGCCGTCGGGGAAGCACCAGTAGCTCACAGCCCAGAAGGCAGTCTGACCGGTGGCGATGATCTCTTCAATGTTGGTAGCGTTGAACAGGGGGAAGTCGGGGTTGATCAGGCCGCTGTTGTAGAAGTCGTTCAGGTAACGGAAGGCCTCCTTATCACCGGCCTCGTCGATGGTGAAATAGGAGCCGCTCATGCCCTTTGCCAGATCCTCGTTGGCGTCGGCGCTGATGAAGGCGCCTTCAATGGCGCATCTGGCATCGTGCATGTTGTACATACCGAAGGGGTACTCGCAGAAGCCGCCCTCCTTGATCTTAACCAGGGCATCCTTCAGCTGAGAGGGAGTAATGGCATAGTGACCGTTCAGCTCGCCCAGCTCTACGCCCACCTGATCCAGCAGATCCTTCCGGATGAAGCAGGAGTACATACCCTGGTCATACCGGACGGCGTTCACAGCGTACTGCTTGCCGTTAATGACGCCGAAGCTCATGACCTGCTCGCCCATGGCATCCGCCAGTTCCTTACCGGCGCCGTACTCCATATAGGGAGTCATGTCGGCCAGCACTTCCTCGTCAGCCCAACGGACGGCCTGATCCAGGCTGTAGGTGTAGAAGATATCCGGCTCGGAATTCGCGGCCATCAGGGCCTGAATCTTGGTGACCTCTTCGGATCTGGGGATCGCCACATACTGCAGGTCGATGTTCAGCTCTTCCATAACCTTGTCATGGATCATATCCACCCAGAAGTTGGAGGTGGGAGTGCCGTATTTCTCGGACATGTTGCCTCTGTCAAAGACCTCCAGGGTCAGGCTGACGGTTTCTTCCCGCTTAGCGCTTTCCGTAGCGGCCTGGGTGGAAGTCTCCGGGGCTTCCGCCTTTTCGGTGGCAGGGGTCGTCTCAGGGGTGCTGGAGCCGCAGGCTGTGATGGACAGCATCATAGCGACACACAGCAGCAGGGCCAGGATCTTGGTGGTGAGTTGCTTAC
>CAYMWT010000089.1:0-2016 GCA_964394055.1 uncultured Oscillospiraceae bacterium | reverse complement strand
GCCTTGCTGGGATCGTTGATATACAGCAGGGCATCCTGGAGACCGTTCCATCTGGACACCGCGTAGAAAAGAGAGATGGTCGCGAGGGCGGGCTTGCTCAGCGGCAGCACCACCTTTGTCAGGATGGCGAAGTCCCCCGCTCCATCGATCAGCGCCGCTTCCCGGAGGGAGGAGGGAATGCTGACAAAGAAGGAGCGCATAACCAGCATATTATAGGTGCTCAGGGCGCAGGGCAGGATCAATGACCAGTAGCTGTCGATCAGCCCCAGCTTGTGAACCAGCAGATAGCTGGGGATCATGCTGCCGGAGAAATACATGGTGACCATGATGAAAAAGGTGATTCCCTTTTTGCCCTTCAGCCCCGGAATGGACAGTGGGTAGGCGCACATCACCGTAACCGTCATGGAAACCAGCACAGAGGCGATGGTCAGGAAAACTGTCCGGAACAGGGAGCTGACCAGCGTGCCGTTCTGGAAGATGCTCCGATAGGTTTCCAATGTGAATTCCTTGGGAATCAGGAACACCTCTCCCCGCATCACCGGGCCTGCCCCGGACAGGGACTCGGCCAGCAGGTAAAGGAAGGGGATCAGGCATACGGCGGTCAGAAGGAGAATGAAGAAGCCCGTCACAATGGAGAACAGCTTATCATCCCAGGAATCCTTCAAAGCATATTTCTGTTTTGCTTGCATTTCTCTCACTCCTTTACCAGATTGCTTCGCCGCTGATTCTGTCGCTGATCTTATTGGCGCTGATCACCAGGATGAAGTTCAGAATCGACTGGAACAGGCCAATGGCCGTGGCCACATTGAACTGTCCCTGCTGCATACCTACCGTATAGGAGTAGGTACTCAAGACCTCGGACACCTCCGTGACCATGGGGTTGCTGAGCATCATGGGCTTATCCAGGCTGATGCTCACCATGCCGCCCACCTTCAGGATCAGCATAATCACAATGGTAGGCAGAATGTTGGGCAATGTGATCTTATACATCATCTTGAACCGGTTGCAGCCGTCCACCCTGGCCGCTTCGTATTGCTCCTGATCGATGCCCGTAATGGCGGATATGTAAATGATCGCGCCCCAGCCAATGGACTGCCATACGGAAACCGCCACATAGGTCCAGGTCCAGGCGGTGGGACTGCTGAGGAAGGGTATCTTCGGCAGGCCCATGGAGGAAAGGAAGTTATTCAGCAGGCCGTTTTCCGTGGCAAAGATCTGGATCACCATGCCGCCGATGACCACCCAGGAGATGAAGTGGGGCAGATACAGGATCGTCTGCACACCCTTTTTCAGTCTGGCCTGGCGCATCTCGTTGAGGAACAGGGCCAGCAGGATCGGCGCCGGGAATTCGATGAGCAGGGACAGCAGATTCAACCGGATGGTATTCCAGAAGGCTCTCCAGAACTTAGAGGAGGACAGCACCCGTTTGAATACGGAAAGCCCGACCCAATCACTTCCTGTGATCCCTCGCTTCAGCTTGTAGTTCTGGAAGGCGATGACCACGCCGCCCATGGGCAGGTAGCAGAAAATGATGTAGTACGCAATGGGAATGATCAGCAGCAGATACAGGACATAATGCTTTTTGACATAGTCCAGGGTTTCCCCTCTTTTTTTCTGTTTCATTATTTGCTCCTCTCCTCGCAAAATTGTTGCGCCTGATTCCCTGTTTCTTTCTCGTGGAAATCAACAAGTTTTGTTTGTCTATATTATATGTTTTCCGGCGAAAAAACGGAATGCCTTTTGATTTGGAATGGTTGCATTCCTTTAGATTCTTCTTTGGCCCCGGGTATCCGTAATTTAGGGAAGCTCTGATTAAATCGGCAAGAGCTGATAGCGAGAGATTTTGACTCAGCCGAAAGTTCTGAAACCGGAGAAATACTGGATGTATTTCCCGGCTTCAGGGGGACCCCATAAAGGGTGAACCCTTTATGGGGAGAGGAAGCGTCCAAACACAATGCTCCGTTATCCGCAAGCGGATAACGGAGCATTGTGTTTGGTACGCTGACGACCTGCACG
>CAYMWT010000088.1:0-8443 GCA_964394055.1 uncultured Oscillospiraceae bacterium | reverse complement strand
ATCTCCCGGAGGAAGATCTCCTTGTGGGTGTAGATGGAGTTGATCATCAGATCCAGAAGACGCTGAGATTCCGCTTTGAATTGCTGCTTTTCCATAATCAATACACATCCTTAGCTTTCTGATTTGTTTTAGCACTCTAATTGACTGAGTGCTAATATTATAGCGCAGGTTTCCAAAAATGCAAGCCCTACAGAAAAAAGTTCTTTCTTTATTCATAAATGAAAAATATCCGGGAGTGAAACTTTTCCCTTCCCGTCTGTGTTATTATAGTACAAGCGCTTGATACACAAAGAGTCGTGAGGTGAGATACTTGACAGAGATATCCGCACTGAAAAAGCTGCAAGCCGGTTCCGAAGAGGCATTGGGCTGGTTCATAGAGAGGTACACGCCTTATGTAACCACCATCATCCACAACATTCTGGGAGCCTGTATGGACAGGAGCGACGTGGAGGAAGTGGCCGCGGACGTGTTCTACAAGCTATGGGAGCACGCCCAATCCGTCCATTCCCCCAAGGGCTTCTTAGGCACCGTGGCCCGGAACCTGGCAAAGAATAAATGCCGGGAAATCGGCTGTGACCTGCCATTGGAGGAACAGATCCTGGTGGTGGACGAATTGACCCCTGAGACACGGGCAGAGAAAAAGGAGCTGGATCGGGCCGTCAAGAAGGCGGTGCTGGGGATGCCTCAGCCGGATCGGGAGATTTTTCTCCGGTTTTACTATTACTGCCAGCCTCTGGAGGCCATTTCGGCGGATATGGGTATCAACCTTTCCACCGTGAAAACCAAACTGCGCCGGGGAAAAATCCGCCTGCGCGGCGCGCTCACCCAATACATAACCTGAAAAGGAGGCCTGGGACGATGGAATTCAATATTTCCGATTTGTTGGACGGTTTGGAAGAAGTGGAACTGGATATCCGGCCGGATACCAGGGCTTCCGCAAAGCGTATCAAGGAGCTGACTATGAAAAAAATTCATGCTGAGAAAAAGCAGTATCGCCGTGGGTTGTCCACGGTATCCAAAATTCTGATTGCTGCCGCCGTGATCGCGGCTATGGCCATTCCCGTGGCGGCAGCCACCGGTTTCCACTTTTCTGACTGGCTGGATGGATTGTTCACCGGCGATGGGGCATATGACACCGATTTGGTCATAGGCTCTGCCAGCAAGAACTGGGAGGTATCCGGCTATGTGATGGAGCTGAAGGCGGAGGATGCCACGGACAAGGGCCTGACCCTCATTTGTACGGAATGGGGCAATGGAGAAAAGACGGGCACCCTTACCGCCGATGACAGCTTCCGGCTGGAACAATGGGACGGCAGCGACTACATCGCCATGACGCCCAGGGGGGAGCCTGACGTTGGAAAGGGGAAAACCATTGCTCCGGGCAGCACCACTACCTGGCAGGTAAGCTGGGCGGACAGTTACGGGGCCCTGCCCTCCGGCAGTTACCGCATTGGGAAGACCTTTACCTATACCGATGACACCGGGAAAGACCAGAATGTGGAGCTTTATGCCAAGTTCCGGGTATTTGCGGCGGATATGGCCCCTTATGTGACCAAGTGCAAGGATGCCCTGGAAGCACTGCGCACCCAGGACAGCTACCATGTGACGAATACCGACACCGGCCATGTAGAAGAAGGAGGCCTTGAAGTTGATGAGGGTGTCTACCTGTATTACACCAGTACCTATTGGAAAAAGGGAAATGACTTCCTTGAAGAACTGCGCTATGTGGCGAAGGATGAAACGGTGATTGCCCATTATGGATATCTGCTCCGGGATGGTAAGGGTTATAAACTGACCTGGAACGGGGACGATGTTCTCTCCGGTGTGGCATCCTGGGAAAAGGTGGATTTTCTGGATGAAATAAATCGCGATATGTGGCAAATGGGACTGGAAATTTGGGATGCCCAGGTGGGCGAGGTTTACGCCGAGGGCAATACCATTGGCATTCTGGAAGGAACCAAGCATGAATGGGAACCGGAAGCCCAGTGGTTCCAAAAAACCTATACCATGGATGGGCAGGGAAAGCTTGTTTTTGCGCAATACGCTGGGGTTCCTGGCCCGGAGGAGCTTGAGAAGGAGAATGTCCTAAATACCCTGGAAGTCCACGACACCTCCACCGCTGAGATTGCCAAGGTGATCGCTGCCCAGAACGTGGATAAGCCTGTGTCCTTCTCCTGGGCGGAAGAACAGGCCAAGTACCCCGCAGGAAGTGCGGGCGTGAAAGCTGAGGGCTTCGCGAACACCACCGCTCAGACGGTGAGCATGGGCAATGTGGTCGCCATCGCCCAAAAGGAATGCACCCTGGAGTGGCAGAATACCGCCCTGGTCTGCTATGATGAAGCAGCCAAGGTCTGGAAGGTGGAGCTGGGCTTCTCCCAGGATGATACCGTCTGCCAGAGTGTGTACCTGAGCAGTGAGGGAAGAACGCTGCTGGTTGTTACGAAATAATCCCGGCCCCATTCTCCGAAAGGAGGGTGGGGCCTTTTCCGTAAAAAATGGTTTTTCCTGTTTCCTTGAGGGAGAATCTGTGCTATAATGGGGAAAACCGAAAAAGGAGACAGAGAAATGAGCAAGGAATTCTTATACACCCTCTTAAACAATATGTCCGTTTCCGGCCATGAGATCCCCATGCAGAAGAAGGTCATTGCTGAAATGACCCCATACTGCGACGAGATCCGCACGGACTACACCGGCAACGTCATCAGCATTTTGAACCCCGACGCACCCTTCAAGGTGATGCTGGCGGCCCACATCGATGAGATCGGCTTGATCGTCACCCATATCCAGGAGGACGGTCTGATCCGGGCAGGAAAGGCCGGCGGCATCCGGGCCAGCACCTATCCCGGTCATCAGGTGATGATCTATGGAGAGAACGGCCCGGTCTGCGGTACGGTGGTCTACTCCAAGGATGTGGATAAGGCAGAGCTGAAGGTGAATGAGTTGTACATTGACATCGGGGCCAAAGACGCTGCCGACGCAAAAAAGTATGTCCGTCAGGGCGACCCCATCCATCCCAACACCCATGCTCAGGAGATGTGCAACGGCTTCCTGTCTGCCCGGGGTATTGACGATCGGGGCTGTGCCTATATCATTCTGGAAGCGTTGAAGCGGGCGAAGGAACGGGGCTGCGCCATCGGTGTCTATGCCGTTACCACCGTGGGCGAGGAGACCACCGGCCGGGGCGCCTACTGGGCAGGCAGCCGGATCAATCCCGACGTGGCCATTGCCGTGGATGTGACCTACGCCTCCGACTATCCCGGGGTGGATCCCAAGGAATCCGGCATGGTAAAGCTGGGCGGCGGCCCGGTGCTGTGCAACAGCTCCATCGGGAATCAGAAGGTGCAGGAGCTGCTCAAAGCCTGCGCCGGAGAGGACGTGCCCTGGCAGGTGGAGAGCTACATGGGCAGAACCTGCACCGATGCCGACCAGCTCCACAAGACAAGCCTGGGCGTGGTGACCGCACTGGTATCCCTGCCTCTGCGGTATATGCACTGCCCCAGCGAGGTTTGCAGTATGCAGGATGTGGAGAACAGCATTGAGCTGCTGGCAAGATTCCTGTGTACCATCAACGCGGATACGGACTTAAATCCCTTTCATTAATCGAAAACCATGAAGAAGGTCGTCAACATATGAAATCCCCTGTAAAAATGCTGGTTATCAATCCCGGCTCCACCTCAACCAAGGTAAGCTACTTTGAGGACGAAACCAATGTCTATACCGAGAGCATTTTCCACGATGCCCCCGAGCTGCTAAAATACCCTACCACCAACGCCCAGATGCCCATGCGCAAGCAGGTGATCCTGGATTTCCTCCAGTCTCACGGTCTGACCCCCGGGGATATGGATGTGTTTGTTGGTCGGGGCGGCTGCGCCTGGTCCCAGTGTTCCGGGGTCATGGAAATTGACAAGCTGCTGGTTCAGGACACCGCCGAGGACAAAGGCGGCAGCGACCATCCGGCAAAGCTGGGTGTGATGCTGGCCTATGAGCTGGGCACCGAGTACGCAAAGCCCATGTATACCGTCAATCCCACCAATGTGGACGAGCTGTGCGACTATGCCCGGCTGACCGGCATCGCGGGACTATACCGCCGGGCCCAGACCCATGTGCTGAACCAGAAGGGCATTGCCGCCATTCACGCAAAGAAAATGGGGAAACGCTATGAGGAGCTGAACCTGATCGTCTGCCATGTGGACGGGGGCATTACCATCACCGCCCACGAAAAGGGCCGGATGATCGACAGCACGGAAGGCGCCGGAGGCGACGGCCCCTTCACTCCTACCCGCTTAGGCTCCATCCCGGTGATGGAGGTGCTGAAATATCTGGATGAGGGCCACACCACGGCCCAGATGCGGGCCATGCTGTCCCGCTCCGGCGGCTTCGTCAGCCACTTCGGCACCTCCGACGCGTCGAAAATCCACGCGCTGGTGGAGGCGGGGGATCCCAAGGCGGTCACGGTCTGGAATGCCATGATCTACCAGCTGTGTAAATCCATTGGAAGCATGGCGGCGGTTCTGGGAGGCAGGGTGGACGGCATCCTGCTTACCGGCGGCCTGATGCGCTACGATGACATCCGGGAGGGCGTGGAGGAACGCTGCGGCTGGATTGGGCCTGTGTCCGTCTATCCCGGGGAGTGCGAGCAGGAGGCCATGGCGGATGCGGTGCTGGAGGTTCTCCGGGGGCAATGCCAGGCAGGCCGCTATACCGGAAAGCCGGTCTTCCAGGGCTTCGGCTGGGAGAAGGGCGAAACGGGCAGCGCAAAATAAAATTTATCTGGAAACAGGCTTGGAAATCCTTCTGAGCCTGTTTTTTTGCATCAGGGTCTTTCCTTCTTTTAGAGTTTGTGGTAATATAATCCGATGTGATATTTCCTCAATATCATAAGCATTGTAAGGGGATTTTGATAGAGGAGAGAGAGTATGGTTTTTTCCAGCCTGATATTTTTGTATGGATTCTTTTCCCTGTCCCTGCTGGCCTATGCCCTGTGCAGAACCCAGAAGGCGCAGAATGTGGTGCTGCTTCTGTTTTCCCTGGCCTTTTACGCCTGGGGAGAGCCAAAGTATGTTCTGCTGCTGATGTTTATGGCCCTGACCTCCTGGGTGTGTGCCCTGGGCGTGGACAGAAGCCAAAGCCGCGGCAGAAAGAAAGCCTGGGTCACGGTGTCGGCGGTGATCGACCTGGGGCTGATCGGCTACTTTAAGTATGCGGGGCTGATATGCAGCCTCTTCGGCACGGTGCCGGAGGTGATCAAGAGCATTGCCCTGCCCATTGGCATCTCCTTCTACACCTTCCAGCTGCTGACCTATGTGGTGGACGTGTACCGGGGAGAGGCCCAGGCCCAGAAAAGCTACTGGAATGTGCTGCTGTATGCCGCCCTGTTCCATCAGTGCATTGCCGGGCCCATTGTGCGCTACAAGACCATTGACCGGGAGCTGTTCGGCGGGGAGCCGAGACAGCAGCAATGGGATGTGGGAGTATCCCGGTTCTGCGCCGGGCTGGCGAAAAAGGTGCTGCTGGCCAATCCCTGTGGTGCCCTGGCAGATTCCATGCTGCTGGCAGGGGAGACGGCCTCCAACGCCGCGTTGTTTGCGGACAATCTCAGCAAATTGCAGTCCCTGTCCGTGCTGGGAGCCTGGGTAGGCCTGATTGCCTATGGCCTTCACATCTACCTGGACTTCTCCGCATACTCCGATATGGCCATCGGCATGGGGGCCATGCTGGGGCTTCACTATCCGGAGAACTTCCGCTATCCCTACGTTTCCCGGTCGGTGACCGAGTTCTGGCGGCGGTGGCATATGAGTCTTGGCACCTTCTTCCGGGACTATGTGTACATCCCACTGGGGGGCAGCCGATGCTCCAGGCCCCGGATGGTATTCAATACCTTTGTGGTCTGGGCGTTGACCGGCATCTGGCATGGGGCCAGCTGGAATTTTGCCCTGTGGGGACTGTGGTTCTTCACCTTTTTGATGCTGGAACGGTTCTTCCTGAAAAAATGGCTGGATCGGCTGCCGGTGGCCAGTAACCTGTATCTGCTTCTGGTGGTGCTTCTGGGATGGGTGATCTTCCGGTATTCGGACACCCGGCTGGGACTGGCCCTGGTGAAGAGCCTCTTTGGCCGGAACGGAAATCCCCTGACAGACTTTACCACCCAGATTCAGCTGCAAAGCAATCGCTATCTCCTCGTTGCCGCGATCCTTGCCAGCACGCCGCTGGCACGTCAGCTGGGTCTTTGGATCCAAAAAAATGTGGCGGGAAAGCCTGCCGCGGCCCGGTGCTGGGATGTGCTGATGTACAGCCTGATTCCGGTGGTGCTGCTTTTGCTGAGCACCGCTTGCCTGGTGGGAGACAGCTATAATCCCTTTCTTTATTTTCAGTTTTAGGGGGCATCCGAATGAACGAAGACAAACACGATTCCCGGTGGAAGCTGGTTATCCCCTTCTTTATCACCCTTGGGATTCTGACGGTGGTATCCTTTATTCTGCCTCTGCGGCCGGAACGGTCTCAGATGGAAAAGCGGAATCTGGCCCAGTTCCCGGAGTTTCACTGGGATACCCTGGTGGATGGTACCTATTTTGATGATATCAGCCTGTGGTTCTCCGACACCTTCCCGGGTCGGGAGAGCTGGCTTCAGCTGTCCAGCGGGATCAGCAGCCTCCACGGACATTCGGAAATTGCCATTGCGGGAGATCTGGATGACTGGGAAGGGGCGTCTCAGGAGGTGGTGATGGAGGTTCCCCAGGTGACAGAAGCGCCCATAGAGGCATCCACTCCGGTGGAGGAGATGCCGGAAACGGAAGCGGCCACGGAAGAGACCCATTGGGGCGGTGTGGATGCCGGAGATGATGTGGATATTGAGATAAACAAAGGGGCCATCATTCAGATCGGCGACGCGGCCTTTAATGCTGTGGGCTTCTCGGAGGTGTACAGCAAGGCTTATGCCGCGTCTCTGAACCATCTGGCAGAGGAACTGGAAGGAACCGGCGTCCGGCTGGTCAGCGCCCCGGCACCTACGGCAGTGGGAATCCTCATTGAGGAGGAAAACCTGGAAAAAATGCACTGCGCCAGCCAGCAGAAGACCATTGACTTCATGCACGAAAATATGGACGACAGCATTGTGAAGGTGGATACCTATTCCGCCCTGGTGGCGCATAACGATGAATACGTCTATTTCCGCACAGACCATCACTGGACGGCACGGGGAGCCTACTATGCCTACGCCGCCATCTGCGATGCCCTGGGCTATGAGGCGGTGCCTCTGGAGGATTTGGAGGAATGGGATCAGGGCGAATTTGAGGGAAGCCTTTACTGGAGAGCCAGTTACCCAAGAAAGCTCCGGAAGGACACCCTGTATGCCTATATCCCCAAGGGAGATCTGGAGCTTCGCACCCGCAGCTTCCGGGGAGAGGGCACGGTTCGTCCCCTGATTCAGGACATGACAAACCGGGAGCCAAACACCAAGTACAGTGCCTTCCTGTTCAGTGACAATCCTCTGGTAGAGGTAACCAACTTTGACCTGACGGACGGCCCAAAGGCTCTGGTCATCAAGGATTCCTTCGGAAATGCCCTGGTGCCCTTCCTGGCCCAGAACTATTCCAAGGTCTATGCCATCGACTACCGGAAGTTCCACGAAACCACCGTCCGCTACTTCGCCCAGGTATACGACATTGACGATGTGATCTTTGCCCCCTATGTGATCGCTACCCAGGCCATAGACGGAAACAAAATGTTTACGCATCTGTGCAACTGAGATTGCCAGGCCCCGGATGGAAAAATCCGGGGCCTTTTTGCGAAAAAACCGGATAAGGGGCTTTCTTTTTTCAGAATATGTGGTAAGATTATTCTGCATGATTATGTCCAAGCTATTATTATCGTATTGTTAAGGAGTCAAAAATGATCACAGTCAGTAATTTAGGAATGCAGTTCGGCGGCCAGTGGCTGTTCCAGCATGTGGATCTTCAGTTCCTGCCCGGAAACTGCTACGGCATCATCGGCGCCAACGGCGCGGGCAAGTCCACCTTCCTCCGGCTGCTCACCGGAGAGCTGGATTCCACCACCGGTTCCATTACCATTGACCCCACCAAGCGGGTCTCTGTTCTGAAGCAGAACCAGAACGCCTATGATGAGTTTACCGTTCTGGATACCGTCATTATGGGCAACCAGCATCTGTATGATGTGATGAAGGAAAAGGACGCCATCTACGAAAAGCCGGACTTTTCCGACGAGGATGGCCTGCGGGCCGCCGACCTGGAGGCGGAGTTCGCCGAGCTGGGCGGCTGGGAAGCGGAATCCGACGCCTCCCGTCTGTTGCAGGGTCTGGGCATTGGCACAGAGCTTCACTACGACCAGATGGCTTCCGTTGATCCCCGGCTCAAGGTGAAGATCCTGCTGGCCCAGGCCCTGTTCGGAAATCCCGACATCGTTATGCTGGACGAGCCTACCAACAACC
>CAYMWT010000087.1:0-8491 GCA_964394055.1 uncultured Oscillospiraceae bacterium | reverse complement strand
TTTTCAAGCTTTTTTAGCCAAAATAGCTTTTTTTGTAGATTATGACGAGAATTATGTTAACATTTTTATGTTAACCAAGTGAACCAAGGACATATTTTTCTTTACCATTTTCAACTTTTTGACAACATCTAGCGTTTGGCTGGGTGCGAATGCACAAAATATTGATTGCGAATTTTTTCTTGCAAAACAGAAAAGAAGGTAAATTTTATTTACTGATGTAAGGAATTTGTACAACTTAACGATTGCGTATCCTGATTTTCTTGCGTCTCCCCTTCCCTTCACTCCTCAGCCCCAGTACAGCGGCACCGCAGCTGCCTGCCAGGATAAGTATAGCGGTGAGCCAGACAGAATCATACTGTCCTCCAAAAAACAGTGCCGTCAGTCCCAGCAGCGAACAGAAATACAGGATACCGGAAACAGCGCATACCAGTAAGCGCTGCCGTTTGATTTTATGGAAGGCTGCGAGTCCTCCGCAAAAGGATGACAATGCCAATACAATCTCAATGCCGTATCCCACATTTTCCCAGGCGAGCCGTTCACTGTCCAGCAGCTTGGCCAGCACAGCGGAAGCGATGAGGGTCACCGCCATACTCACGCCGCAGCCTATGAGCAGTCCCAAAGGCATGGATATGGCTTTTCCCGTTGCTTTTTGATTGACGACCATTCTCCTCTCCCCTTTCGCTACAGCCTATTCCCTGTCCCCACAAAAAAGAACCGGGACAAGGAAATACCTGTCCCGGAGGGATATTTTGAAAAAAGGAAAGGACACCGATTCGGGATGCGTCCGGATCGGTGTCCTAAAATGGTCAGAAAAGTGTCAGACCTCAATATCTACATTTGCGTTTTTGCGCTGGGCCTGGGCTTCGGTCACGGTGCGGAATTTCATACGAGTATCCCGAACCTCTTCCAAAGCCTTGGAAATGGCCTCCTCCGTCTGCCGGAGAGACTCATCCATATAGGCGTTGCCCGCCTTGCGCAGCTGATCCACACGGCTCTGGGTCTGGCCAACCAGCTCCTCACTGCGCTTCTTGGCCTCGGCATAAATCGCTTCCTTGGTAATCAGGGTTTTGGCCTTGTCCTGGGCATCCCGGAGGATTCCTTCTGCCTCACGGCGGGCCTGGCTGATCAGCTCATTGCGGGATTCCACAATGGTACGGGACTGCTTCAGTTCCCCGGGAAGCTGAGCGATGATCTCATCCAGCATATCCAGAACCTTATCCCGCTCCAAAATGCACTTGTCCGCCGCCAGGGGCATGGAGCGGGCATCCTGCACCATATCATATAACGCGCCAATGATGTCTTCGATATTACGGTCGCTCATATTCATTTTCCTCCTTGGATAGATTGTATTCTCTGCTCTATTTTTCTGCGAAAGTCGGGAATGATGGGAGCGGGCAGAAAATCGGACAGATCCACGCCATAGGCGCCCAGTTCCTTTACCGCGCTGGAGCTTAAATACATATACTGGCTTTCAGCGGTGAGAAACATGGTGTCCAGATCCGGGTTAATCTTATGGTTGATCAGCGCCATCTGAAATTCATTTTCAAAATCAGAAACGGCACGAAGCCCCTTGACGATCACGCAGCTTCCCCGACGCTTCGCATAGTCTGCCAACAGCTCGTTGGAAGCGTCCACCTCAACGTTTGGCAGATCCTTCGTAACCCGCTGGATCAGCTCCACACGTTCCTCCAGGGTAAACATGGGATTTTTCCCGGCGTTTACCATGACGCACACAATAAGCTTGTCAAATATATTGGCGGCACGGCGGATAATGTTCAGGTGCCCACTGGTGACCGGGTCAAAGCTTCCCGGATAAATCGCAATTTTCATACGCGTCCCAACGCTGACGGATTATGCCTTTCGGTAAATCGTCAGCAACGTTTTTCCATATTTATAATCCCGGGAGCGGGTATACCCTTCTATCTCCCAGGGAAGCGCCTTGCCCAAAGGACGCTCTGTAACTATTATACCACCCGAACGCAAAATGTCAATTTCGGTTATCCGATTTAAGGCGTTTTCCAAAAAAACTTCCGCGTATGGCGGATCCAGGAAAATGATATCAAACGTTTCCCGGCATCGATCCAGATAGACCAGGTAATCGCTTCGCACCACACTTCCCTGCTCTTCCAGCCTGGTGCGCTTCAGATTCTCCCGGATCAACTTGCAGGCCTCTTCTCTGGCATCCACAAATACCGCCCTGTCCGCGCCACGGCTGAGGGCTTCGATACCCAGCTGACCGGTTCCGCCAAAGAGATCCAATACCGTTGCGCCGGGAATATCAAACTGTATGATGCTGAAGAGGGCCTCCTTGACCTTATCTGCCGTGGGTCTTGTCAGCATTCCCTCCGGTGTTTTCAGCTGGATTCCCCGGGCTTTTCCTGTGATAACACGCATAGATGGTTCCTTTCCTTCCGGGATGCAGAAATTACATCCTATAAAGTTTAACCAATTTTCCCTTTTTCAAAGCAAATCTCTGGGAATTACAATCATTTCCTGGCTGTTCTCCCAGAATATCCATTTATTTCCCCGCATCTTCCTGATCCCGGAAATGGTGATATACCGCCGCAGCCGCATCCCTGGGCAGAAGACGCTCCAGTTCCGGAAGGGTGGCCTGAGAGATGGCGGTGATGGACTTAAACTGCCGCAGCAGCTCCTGCTTCCGCTTTGGCCCAATGCCGGGAATGCCGTCCAGCTGGGAATAGCGCAGACGTTTACTTCGAAGCTGACGGTGGTAGGTAATGGCAAACCGGTGGGTTTCCTCCTGAATGTTACCTATGAGGGCAAAAATGGCCTGATTATTGTCTATACGGATCTCCTGCCCCTCCGGCGTCACCAGTGCCCTTGTACGGTGCCGATCGTCCTTGACCATACCAAACACCGGAAAGCTGAGGTTCAATTCTTCCAGGGCCGCGACTGCCACCTTGGCATGGTTCACGCCGCCGTCAATGAGCAGCAGATCCGGTTTTTCGTCAAAGCCCTTGTCCCCAGCCTGGTAGTGGACGAACCGGCGCTTTATAACCTGGTGCATGGAGGCGTAGTCGTCCTGATTGGTGAGGCCTTCCAGCTTGAAGCGCTTATAGTCGCTTTTCCTGGGTTTGCCATCAACGAACACCACCATACTGGCCACAATGTCCGTACCGGAAATGTTGGAAATATCGAAGGACTCCATCCGTTTGGGCGGCTCCATGGCAAGCATTTTTCCAAGGAGGGAAAGTGTGGCACTGACCCGTTCCTCCTTGTCCGTTACCCGTTCCGCTTCCTCATAGGCGTTTTTGCATGCCAGCTCCACCAGACGCACATTGTCTCCCCGCTGGGGCACATGGAGCTTGGGTCGGCGTCCAAACTGCTGTTCCAGCAGTTCCGCGAACAGCTCGCTGTCATCCAGCTCGAAGGGCAGCAGCACCCGTTTTGGCGCCAGGCCACGGCTGAGATAGAATTGCTTGAGCAAGCTGGAAACCGCCTCCGCCTTGTCATCCGGACGGGAAAACACCTCGTAGTCCTTATCCAGCAGATTTCCTCCGGAGAAATGGAGGACAGCAAAGCAGGCCTTGGCCTCGGTCTCTCCGTAGCCAACCACATCCGTATCTGCCAGGGTGCCGGCGGTGACAAGCTGCTTCTGCCCCAGATTTTCCACGGCGGTGAGCCGATCCCGGAGACTGGCAGCCAGCTCAAATTCCAGGTTCTCCGCCGCGGCCAGCATCTGGGTTTTGATCTGATCCGCCACAGCCTTGTAGTTTCCCTGGAGCAGCTGCTTTGCCTGAAGCATGGTCTCCCGGTACTCCGTGCAGCTTTTCCCCTCCTGGCACCATCCGGCGCATTGATTCATGTGATAGTTCAGGCATGGACGTTCCTTTCCGATATCTCTGGGAAATTGCTTATGGCAGCCGGGAAGCTTCAATGTCAGGCGAATGGCCTCCATCACGTCATGGGTTACAGAACGGCCACCGTAGGGGCCATAGTAATCCGCGCCGTCGTCGGAAAGCTTGCTTACCAGGGTGATGGCAGGATAGATTTCCCGCATATCCAGCCGAAGATAGGGGTATCCCTTGTCATCCTTCAGCAGGATATTGTATTTTGGCATATAGCGCTTGATCAGGGAGCATTCCAGAACCAGGGCTTCAAACTCCGACGCGGCCACAATGACATCAAAATGGTGAATTTTACTCACCATGATTTTCGTCTTGGGGGTATGGGAGGCGGTGTCCTGGAAATACTGGCTGACCCGGTTTTTCAGCTTCTTCGCTTTGCCCACATAAATGACCTTGTCCGTCTTGTCCCGCATGATATACACGCCAGGAGCATAGGGTAAGGTCAGGGCTTTTTCCTTCAGTTCATCAAAGGTCATTGGAATTCCTCATAACAAAACCGCCTCAATGCCCGCAAACAGCATCAAGGCGGTTTTCTTAGCTATTTTCAATAAACATCCCGCTGGAGCAGGGCTTCCAGTGCGTTTACAGCTGCTTCAGCATCGGAGCCGGCCGCACTTAAAACCACTGTGGTACCTGTGATGATCCCCAGAGACATGATACCCAGTAAGCTCTTGGCGTTCATTTTGCGGCTTCCGGATTCCAGCCAGATGCTGCTTTCGAATTCGTTGGCTTTCTGCACAAAATAGGTTGCCTGCTTATTGTGCAAACCAGATTCACAACGGACGATGACTTCTTTACTGAACATAATACACACTCCTTTACACCACACTGCCACTCAGCATGGTGGGTCTATACATATCATAGCATTTTTACTGAAAAAGTCAACTTTTTTTCGGCCCGTTTACACAATGACAAAGGGAGAAATCTGTCTTTTTTGTTGAAAACGTTTCCAGTGTCAGATCAGGATTTCGTATCACCGGAATTCCGCAATGGTAACGCCATCCTCACCCTCGCCGTACACCCCAAGCCGGAACTTTTTGACGTACTTATTCTTTTTCAGCGATTGCTGTACCGCGGCACGAAGGGTGCCGGTGCCCTTTCCGTGGATGATTCGAACCTGGCTGACATTGCTTCGCATGGCCTCATCCAGATACCGATCCAAAACACAGATGGCCTCCACCGCGTCCATTCCCCGCAGATCCACCTCTGTGGGCGTGGCCTCGAGCTTCATCTCCCGACCGGAGTGTTTGGGCCGGGGCGCTTTTGCCTGATAGGGATTCTCCTGCTCCAGAAGGTAGACCTCATCCGGCTTGGCGGACATTTTCAGGATTCCCGCCTGAAGCTGGTAGCTTCCGTCCTTGTTGATGCCGATGACGCTGGCCTTGGTGCCCAGCTTTAACAGCTCCACCGTATCCCCTACCAGAATGCCTCTGGTGGGCTGAGGGCGCTCCTTCTTGGGCTGGGAGGCCCGGAGCTTGTCCTCCACTTCGTTCAGATTCCGGCGCAGCTCGGATTGCCGCTGGTTGATGCCGGTGACGTCGGCGCTTTCCGCCAGCTGCTTGCGCATGGCTTTCAGCTCCTCAGAGGCGATGTTCGCCGCGGCCCGGGCTTCCTCAATGATATACTGGGCTTCCTTCCGGGCGGACTCCATGGCCTTTTCCTTTTCCTTCCGGAGCTGCTCCTGGTATTCCTCACTCTGCTGCTTGATTTTTGCCGTCTCCTGACGAAGCCGCTCCGCCTCCTGACGGGCGGATTCCATCTGCTGGCGCTGCTGTTCCAGCTGGGACAGCACGTCCTCAAAGTCCTTGTCGCTCTTGTCCACCAGATCGTCGGCTTCCTTCAGGATCTCCTCGGAAAGGCCCAGCTTCCGGGAAATGGCAAAGGCGTTGGACTTGCCGGGGATGCCGATGAGCAGACGGTAGGTAGGCCGCAAAGTCTCCACGTCAAACTCGCAGGAGGCATTGATAACCCCCCTGGTGCGCATGGCGTAAAGCTTCAACTCCGCATAGTGGGTAGTCGCCACCACACGGCTGCCCATTTTCCGGCAGAATTCGATGATGGCTGTGGCCAGAGCCGCGCCCTCGGCAGGATCCGTACCGGCCCCCAGCTCGTCAAACAGCACCAGAGTACGGTCGTCACATTGGGCTACCACATCCACAATGGTGCGCATATGGCTGGAAAAGGTGGAAAGGCTCTGGGCGATGGATTGCTCGTCTCCGATATCTGCCAAAATTGCGTCAAAGGTAGACAGCACGCTCCCATCTCCTGCCGGAACATGGAGGCCACACTCTGCCATCAGGGTCAGCAGACCGATGGTCTTCAAGGTAACGGTCTTGCCGCCGGTGTTGGGGCCGGTGATAATCATGGAGTCAAAGTCCGTTCCCAGCCGCAGAGACACGGGGACAACGGTCTTTGGATCAATAAGGGGGTGCCGGGCATTGCGCAGCTCTACCCTGCCCTTGTCGTTCATAATGGGCGCCCAGGCACGCATCCGATAGCCCAGCTTTGCCTTAGCAAAGATCACATCCAGCTGAACCAGCATCTGGTAATTTAACTGAATGGCCTCCCGATAGGAAGCAGCCTCGCTGGACAGCTCCGCAAGGATCCGTTCGATTTCCTTCTTCTCCTTCAGTTCCAGCTCCCGCAGGGCATTGTTGGCGTTTACGGCAGACATCGGCTCCACAAAGTAGGTGGAACCGGAAGCCGAAACGTCATGGACAAGACCGGGCACGTCGTTTTTGCATTCGCTTTTTACCGGAACCACATACCGTCCCTGACGGATGGTGATGATCGGCTCCCGAAGGTACTTGCTGTAGGCAGGAGAAGAGATCACCTTTTGCAGGCTGTCTCGGATCTTTCCGGACTGGATGCGCATATGGCGGCGGATGTCCGCCAGAGTAGTTGACGCATTGTCGGCGATTTCTTCCTCGGACAGAATCGCACCGAAGATCTTATCCTCTAAGTATTTGTTGGGAGACAGCGCCCGGAAAAGAGGATCCAATACCGTCTCCTTCTCGTCCTCCGCAACATAGCCCTTGATGGTTCGGGTACAGCGCAGAATCCCGGCGATCCGCAGCAGCTCAATGGGCTGAAGGCTGCCGCCCCGGTCTGCCCGTTCCAGAGAGGCGGACACATCGGCGACATCTCCAAAGACAGGATTTCCCTTTCGTGTGCACAAATCCGATGCCGCTGTGGTTTCCAGCAGCATATGCTCTACGTCTTCAAGATCTGAAGTGGGCCGGAGGCGGAGACAGGCATCCTTTCCGCCCTGGCTTCCGGCGCAGGCGGCCAAAAGCTCAAGAACCTGGTCAAGCTCCAGCTTTACCAGGGATTTTTCATATAATTCAGACATATTTTTCTCCTAAGTAGGTTACACCAGCAGGGATTTGTAGAAATCCAGGGTAGAAAACCCGCGTTCCAGCTGGGTGGTTAAGTAAGCCTCTGCCAGGGCGGATAGGGTTTGCAGATTTTCCTCTCCCATTCGGAAGGCCAAAAGCTTCTTGGGGTCGCACAGACAGATATACCGCATGGCTTCCAGGGTTGCCGGGGTGACGGGCATTCGAATTCCGCCGGATTCCGGATCCCGGCATTCGATGCATTCCAGCCTTCCCTGGGACAGATCAAACCGTTCCGGGGACTGACTGCCGCACATGTGACAGCCGAACAGATCCGGGGTGTAGCCGGACAGACAGGCTGCCCGCAATTCAAAGGCCGCTTTGATCTGAGCCTCCGGGATTTCCGTATTGGAAAGCGCATACAGGCAATTTAAGAGCAGGGACAATAACTCCGGATTGGGCAGATCCTCCTGAGAAAGAACCTCCGTGACCTGGGCAAAATAAGTACCCAGGGACAGCTTGGTCAGCTCCCGCCGCAGAGGCAGGAACAGCTCCAGGGATTGGGCCTCGTTGATGGTGTACTGTCCCCGGTATTCAAACAGGGTAAACTCCCCGTAGGCCAGCAGCTGGCAGGGAGCGATCAGGGGACTGTTTTTCCGGCGCAGTCCCCTGGCCTTCACCGTCAGTTTCCCGTGACGGCGGGTCAGCAGCGTCAGCAGGGCGTCCCGGTCAGAGTAGTCCGTGACCCGCAGGACGATGCCCTGGATCGTCAAATACATGGTTTGCCTCCGATTTCAGCTGTGCGCTGTACATAAGATATGCTTCCGGTGCGCCGGTTTCCAGAAAAAGCTGCCAATACTCCATTGCGTTCATCCTGATCCCTCCTGTGGGTAGGATTTGCAGGAAACAGTCTCTTTACCACTGGAAATTACTGATCGTTGTAGCCGAAGTTGCGCACCAGGAAGTCGCTGTCCCGCCAGTTCTCTTTTACCTTTACCCAGGTGGTGAGATAGACCTTGGTGCCCATGAACTTCTCGCAGTCTACACGGGCCATGGAAGATATCTTCTTCAGCATGTCACCGTGCTTGCCGATGATGATTCCCTTATGGCTGGCCTTTTCGCAGAAAATGGTGGCGTCCAGGTCGATGATGCCGTTGTCCCGTTCGGTAAATCGGGTGATCTCCACGGCGGTGCCATGGGGAATTTCCTTATCCAGACACCACAGCAGCTTTTCCCGGATGATCTCCGCCATGACCTGCTTTTCCGGCTGGTCGGTGGTAGCATCCT
>CAYMWT010000086.1:0-8569 GCA_964394055.1 uncultured Oscillospiraceae bacterium | reverse complement strand
ATCCTCACCGACAAGGAAAAGTGGGCAGTGTCCTGTCACGAGATCGGCCATGCCCTGGTTGCCGCCAGGCAGACGAACTCCGCCCCGGTGCAGAAAATCACCATCATCCCCCGTACCTCCGGCGCTCTGGGCTACACCATGCAGGTGGAGGAGGGCAACCACTACCTGATGACCAGGGAGGAGATCGAGAACAAGATCGCCACCTACACCGGCGGCCGGGCAGCGGAAGAGGTGGTCTTCGGCACCATCTCCACCGGGGCATCCAACGACATCGAGCAGGCTACCAAGCTGGCCCGGGCCATGATCACCCGCTACGGTATGAGCAAGGACTTCGACATGGTGGCCCTGGAAACGGTGAATAACCAGTATCTGGGCGGCGACGCTTCCCTTGCCTGTTCCGCAGAAACGGCGGCGGAAATCGACCGGCAGGTGGTGGCCCTGATAAAGCAGCAGCATGAAAAGGCCATTCAGATTTTGACAGACAACCGGGAAAAGCTGAATGAGCTGTCCAAATTCCTCTACGAGAAGGAGACCATCACCGGCGAGGAATTCATGGAGATATTGAACGCGAAATGAATACCATCAACCTTTTATTTGCGGTCAATCCGGGGTTTCTTCCCCTGCTGCTGACCTGCCTTCGCTCCATAGCCAAAAACGGCGGGAGCGACCGATATGACGCCTATATTCTCCACTCGGATCTGGAGCCGGAACACCAGGAGCGGATCCGGGAGGAGAGCGACCCCTCCATCTGCTGCCATTTTTTGAAGGTAGATCCCGCAATGTTTCAGGGCTTCCCGGAGACGGATCGCTACCCCAGGGAGATCTACTACCGCATGGCCGCGCCTCTGCTGCTGCCTGCCACACTGGAGCGGATCTTGTATCTGGATGTGGACATTGTGGTCATCAACAGCCTGGAGGCGCTTTACCACACGGACTTTGACGGCAGCTATCTCGCCGCCTGCTCCCATGTGCACAAATTCCTCACGGAGTGGAATCAGCTTCGTCTGGGGGCAAAGCAGGACGTACCCTATATCAACACCGGGGTCATGCTGCTGAACCTGCCCCTTCTGCGGGAAAATACCCGTTTGGAGGACATCCGGGACTACACCCAAAGGAAGAAAAACGCTCTGCTCCTTCCGGATCAGGACATTATGACGGCTTTGTATGGGGAGCATATCCTGCTGCTGGATACCATGCGCTATAATCTCAGCGACCGGATTCTGGCCTTTCACAACGGGGATCCGAGACAGGAAAAGCGAACCCTGGAATGGGTGCGGGAGAACGGCGTGATCATCCATTACTGCGGAAAAAATAAGCCCTGGAAGGAAAATTATCACGGGATGCTGGACGTTTTTTATCGGGAGACCCTAGCGCCCTGACGATGTTCTCGAAAAAGAAAAAGAATATGGCTTGACAAACCGGGATAGACCATATATACTAGCTTCGGATCAATTCCAGAAAATGACTTGAAAGGAGGCGCACAATATGAAGGCTTTGGATTTTGTACGGAACAATTATAGGAACAATCACCTGACCGGTGGATATTTGTGCGCCTGCGGAGGAAGTCTCTAGAGGTTTCTCTTATGGTTACTGCGCGCCTTCCATCCGGAAGGCGCGCTTTTTTGCGTTTTGAGAGGAGGAAGAAAAAACAATGGAACCACAGTATAAGCTCTCCCGGCAGGAGAAGGTGGATATGATCCTGCGCTATCTCAAGGGCTGCGGCAGGTATTTCGCCGTGGCTCTGGTCTGCGCCTGCCTGGGAATGGTGTTCAACGCCCTGACACCCCAGATCATCCGTCTGACGGTGGACTCGGTGCTGGGAGACAAGCCGTTACAGCTGCCCGATCTGGTACAGGGATGGATTCCGGTGGAGGCCCTCCGGACACAGCCCCTCCGGGCGCTGTGGATGGCGGCAGCGGCGGTGCTGGTGACAGCCCTGTTCCGGGGCCTGTGCAACTACGGCCAGAGGATTAACCTGTCCAAAGGCTCTGAGGGCTTTGTCAAGGGGATCCGGGACGACCTGTACCGTCACATCCAGCGCCTGAGCTATGCCTGGCACACCGCCCACGCCACGGGAGATATGATCCAGCGGTGCACCTCGGACGTGGATGTGATTCGGAACTTTGTCTGCAACCAGCTGGTGGAGGTGGTGCGGACGGTGTTCCTGATCCTGCTCTACCTGTCCATTATGTTCACCATGAACGTCAAATTGTCTCTGGTGGCCCTGACCTTCATCCCCATTGTGGGCCTGTCCTCCGGTATTTTCTACAGGAAAATATCCTCACGGTTTCAGGCAGCCGATGAGGCGGAGGGCGCCCTGACCACCTGCGCCCAGGAAAACCTGACTGGTGTACGGGTGGTGCGGGCCTTCGGACGGGAAACCTATGAGGTGGATCGGTTTAATGAGAAGAACAGCCGGTTTTCCCAGCTGTGGATTCAGCTTGGAAAGCTGCTGTCCGTGTACTGGGCTTCCGGTACCCTGCTCACCGCCTTGCAGGTGATGGTGGTGATCGTGGTGGGCGTTACGGAGGCCGTCTCCGGGCATATGACCCTGGGCGCCTTCCTGGCCTTTATCACCTACAACGAAGCCCTTACCTGGCCGGTGCGGTCCCTGGGCAGGGTGCTCTCCGAAATGAGCAAGGCAGGGGTCTCCATGGATCGGGTGGGCTACATTCTCAGCGCTCCGGAGGAGACCGACGAGCCGGAGGCTGTAGACGGGTCGGCTTCCGGCGACATCGAATTCCGGCATGTGACCTTCGGCTATGGCAGCCAGAGGGTGCTGGAGGACGTGTCCTTCACCATCTCCCAGGGCAGCACCTTTGCCATTCTCGGCGGTACCGGCTCCGGCAAAAGCACCCTGGTGCACCTGCTGGATCGGCTCTATGAGCTGGAGGAGGGAACCATCACCATCGGCGGACGGGACATCCGTCTGTTCCGGCGGGAAAGCCTGCGGCGGCAGATCGGCCTGGTGCTTCAGGAGCCATTCCTGTTTTCCCAGACCATCCGGGAAAACATCGCCGCTACCCATCCCAATGCCTCGGAGGCAGAGGTGCGGAAGGCCGCGGCGGTGGCCTGTGTGGACGAGGCCATTACGGAATTCCCTGAGGGCTACAACACCGTTGTGGGAGAACGGGGCGTCACCCTGTCCGGCGGACAGAAGCAGCGGGTGGCCATTGCCCGGATGCTGATGCAGAAGGCTCCCATTATGATTTTTGACGATTCCCTTTCCGCCGTGGACGCGGAGACGGATACCAAAATTCGAAAAGCCCTTCACGCCCATCTGGGCAGCGCCACGGTGATCCTCATTTCCCACCGGGTGACCACCCTGATGCAGGCGGATCAGATCCTGGTGCTGGACGATGGAAAAATCGCGGATCTGGGCACCCATCAGGAGCTGATTTCCAGGCCCGGCATTTATAAGGAAATTTACGACATCCAAATGAGCAGCGACGACCGAAAGCTTGTGACCCAGGGAGGTGAACAGTAATGGCTGCCTTTGACGAACAGGAATATACAAAATCCTTTGATATGAAAATCTGGAAGCGATTGTTTCCCATCCTCTCCGGATACAAAAAAGCCTTTGGCGGGATGCTGCTGTTCAACCTCATCTGCGCCGTGATCGATGTGGTGCTGCCTCTGTTCCAGCGGTACGCCATTGGAAACTTTATAGAAGCGGGCACGATTTCCGGCCTGGTTCCCTATACCCTTACCTATCTTCTGGTCATTGCCCTTCAGGCGGTATCGGTGACGCTGTTCAGCCGGAACTCCATGTACATCGAGATGAACGTGGGCAAGGATATGCGCAGACAGCTCTTTACCCATCTGCAAACCCTGTCCTTCTCCTTTTACAATGTGACCCCGGTAGGCTATCTGCTGACCCGGGTCATGAGCGACACCAACCGGATCGCCGGTATGATCGCCTGGAACTTTACGGACATTCTGTGGGCCATGTTCTACGTCTTCGGCACCTTTGGGGCCATGCTGCTGCTGAACTGGAAGCTGGCCCTGGTGGTGATCCTCATTGTTCCGGTGATCGCGGTGCTGACAGGCTATTTCCAGAACCGGATCCTCCACTGGAACCGGAAAATCCGGAAGCTGAACTCCCAGATCACCGGCTCCTTCAACGAGGGCATTACCGGCGCGAAGACCTCCAAGACCCTGGTGATCGAGGAGCAGAACACGGAAAGCTTCCGAACTCTGACCAAATCCATGCACGATTCCGGTATCCGGGCCGCCCGGTTGAACGCTGTGTATATCCCATTGGTGCTCTTCTGCTCCACTGCCGCTGTGGCCATTGTGCTGCTGCGGGGCGGCTACATGGTGACCCAGCAGGTGCTGGAAATCGCCACCCTGTCCACCTTCACCACCTACGCGGTGAGTATTTTTGAGCCCATTCAAATGACGGCTGCCAACATCGCGGAATTTATTTCCCTTCAGGCCTCCATTGAGCGGGTTATGGGCCTGATGGATCAGGTGCCCCAGGTGAAGGATACTCCGGAGGTAGAGGCAAAATACGGGGATGTGTTCCACCCCAAAAAGGAGAATTGGGAGAAGCTGGAAGGAGAGATCGAATTCCGGGATGTGACCTTCCGCTATCCCGACGGAGGAGAAAACGTGCTGGAGCATTTCTCCCTGCGGATTCCCGCGGGCACCACTGTGGCCATTGTGGGAGAGACCGGCGCGGGAAAAAGCACCCTGGTAAACCTGGCCTGCCGGTTCTTTGAGCCTACCCAGGGGCAGATCCTCATTGACGGCAAAGACTACCGGGAGCGCAGCCAGCTTTGGCTCCACAGCAACATCGGCTATGTGCTGCAAAATCCCCATCTGTTCTCCGGCACGGTTCGGGAGAACATCCGGTATGGTCGGCTGGATGCCACAGACGAGGAGGTGGAGGCAGCCGCAAAGGCGGTTTCCGCCGATACGGTGGTAGCCAAGCTGGAAAAGGGCTGGGACAGCGACGTAGGCGAAGGCGGCGACCGGCTGTCCACCGGCGAAAAGCAGCTGATCTCCTTTGCCCGGGCTGTGCTGGCGGATCCCCGGATCTTCGTCCTGGACGAGGCCACCTCCTCCATCGACACCCAGACCGAGCAGCTCATTCAGGCGGCCATCGACCACCTGCTCCGGGACAGAACCTCCTTCCTCATTGCCCATCGTCTCAGCACCATCCGCAAGGCGGATCTGATCCTGGTGGTGAAGGACGGAAAGATTGTGGAGCAGGGCAAGCACATGGAGCTGCTCCAAAAGGGCGGCTACTACCACGATCTGTACAGCAGACAGTTCACCGAGGAAAACGCCTCCCGGATTCTGGGACGGAGCTGATGCCATTGGACTTTGGCAGGGAAAAACCATAAAAAACTGAGATACCTCTTGCGGGTATCTCAGTTTTTTATCCGAAATGCTGAATCAGCAGCCGGGAAAGACTGTCCCAGTCGCTGCCCTCGTACTCGTACCTGCCGCTTTGGGTTACGCCCAGGGAGAGGCTGGGATCTGCCGCCGCCTGGCTGGATGGTGTCAGGTTGGTGTGCAGATACAGGGTATCCAGACCGGCGCTCTGCCCGCCTGCAATGTCTGTCTCCCGGTCATTGCCGATCATCAGGCAGCGCCTGGGATCCAGCTGCTTTTCCTCCAGAAGCGCCCGGAAGAAACGGACATCCGGCTTCCGGCATTGATAGTCCGAGGACAGGAAGATCCCGTCCAGCTGTGGCCTCAGCCCCAGGAGATTCAGCTCATAGGCGGTAAACACATGCTGGGCGTTGCTCAGCAGCCACAGCCGGAAGCCATGGCGGCGGAGCCGTTCCAGAGCCTCCGGAACCCCGGGATAGAGCCGGATGTATTCCATGCTGGAAATCCGGAACAGCTGGGCAGCGTTGACACCCAGCCCCTCTCCCTCCACGCCCCTGGCCCGGAACAGCTCCTCCATGACCAGCTCGAAGGGGATATCGGGAAAGCACTCGTAGGACTGTCCTGCCCGGGCCTCCCGGGCAGCCATGGCCCGGCCAAAGGCCGCCTTCAGCTCCGGGCCGGTGTAGTGGGCGCCGTAAAACCCGAAGTAAAACGCGGTTTTCTCCCAGACCAAATCGCTTTCCTCGGTGTGGATGTCTACCAGAGTGCCGTATAAATCAAAAATCAAATCGGTATAGCCCATGGGTTTCCGCCTTCCACAGATGTCTCAGCAGGATTCCCGCTTCAGAAAAATGGGCTGGAAGGTGATGCGCTGATGCTCCCGTTCCTTGGCGATCATGCCAAACAGCAGATCATAGCTGTAGCCCACAATTTCCCGCAGAGGCTGGGAAAAGGTGGTAACGGAGGGAATGCAGTAGGCCATCTGGGTCAGACCGTCAAAGCTGATCACATCCACGTCCTTCCCCGGGGTTTTCCCCAGGTCGTAAATGGCCCGCAGAACCCCGGGCACCACAATGTCCGCCGCGCAGCACACGGCGGTGATCTCCGGGTTCTTCCGGAACTGGGCCAGAACCGCCCCATAGGCCTTGGGAATATCATAATCGCAGTATGCGAACCGATCCAGATTTGCGCTCAGGCCGTTCTGGGTCAGCACGTCCCGGTAGCCCTGGGTGCGCAGACCATAGACGCTGATGTCCCGGGCAGAGGAAATCACCGTACAGATGTCCTTGTGGCCCTTGTCGATCAGATGCTGCATCTGCATCCGGGCAGATTCGTAATGGGACACCTGGACGCTGGAATAATTGCACTGCTCGGTGCGCTCCGGCAGCACCGTATTGACAAATACGGTGGGACAGGGCAGGGTGTCCAGAACCTCACCGGGAATGCTCTGGAAGTTGCCGCCAATGTAGATCAGACCGCACAAACGGGAGCGCTCTATGTTGTCCTTCAGCTCTTCAAACTTTTCCATTTTGTCCTGGCTGAAATAGTTATCATGGAAGGCGACCAGGGTGCAGCCAGCGTTGTGGATCCGCGTGGAGAGCAGATCCTCCAGCACGTTGTAGATCCCATTGTACACGCCCTCCAGGGCCAGACCCACCGCGGGCGGCGCGGCCTTGGGACTGCGGGGATTGGAGCGGGAGTCATATTGATTTTCCTGGATCACCTGAAGCACACGCTTTCGGGTGATTTCACTGATATCCGGATAGTTGTTGAGTACCTTGGACACGGTGCCAGGGGATACATCCGCCAGTCTTGCGATATCCCGTATGTTCATCCCGTTCCCTCCCATGCTGCTGTATTTTTGAAATGATTACTGTCTGGCCTGCTCGATGGTGTCAAAGGGGGTAATGCCGATCCAGTTGAGAATTCCCAGGGCCTCCTGCATCCGGTCGTCCCAGACCTGGGTGGGATTGTGGCAGTCGGAGCCTACAATCACGGGGATGCCGGAGCCGGGCACCTTGGCCCAGAAGTTTCTGTGGGGATACATAGGCCGGGGCCCCTCGGGGTAGTCGTAGATGCCCCGGCGCAGACCGTTGGCGTTGAATTCCAGAATGGTGTTGGTGCGCTTTACCGCGTCCAGGATAATGTCCGTGGCGGCGTCGCAGTTATGATCCCAGGGCAGGTGGCTCATGGTGAAAATATCCGCGTGGGCGACCATCTGGAACAGCCCTGTTTCCAGGGCCTCCTCCACCGCGTGGGCATACCGGAGGTAATCCTCGGTAGAGGTGGCCTGGGTGGTGATGTTGAACACGCTGCCGTCCTGCTCCCGGAAGAAATGCTCGCCCAGCAGCAGATAGTCCACATGGTACTTGCTGTAGAGCATTTCGTAGTAGTCCCGGTACTGGGGCAGGTATTCAATTTCCAGACTTTTCTGAATTATCATATCAGACGAATAGGCCTGTGTCAACTGATCCACCTCGGCGAAGTATTCCGGAAGCTCCTCAAAGGGCATCCGGTAGCCGAAATCCCAGTCCGGGAAGGGAGCGTGGTCGGAAAAGCCCAGCACGGAAACCCCCGCGTTCAGGGCGGAGCGTACATAGTCCTCAGCAGTGCCCTGGGCGTGGCGGCATCGCTGGGTATGGGTATGGTAATTTGTCTTCATAAAAAATCCCTCTCTTTAAGAAACACGGCGCTTACGAAACAGAAACGAAACGTATAGACCGCAGTATGAGCTTGTTTCATTCTAACATAGTGTATATAGAAAAATCAATAGGATTTTTGGATATTTTTTGTGGAATACTACTTGACAATCTGAAATATCAATGCTACTATTTGTGTGGAAATGCGAAACAGTAGCAACTGTTTCGTGAAATTAGGATACGCAAAAAGAAGGAGAAACGCAATGAGTAAAAAAGTATTGACCCTGGTTCTGGCATTTTGCCTGACCCTGAGCCTGCTGGCCGGCTGCGGCAGCAGCGCTCCTGCCCAGCAGACCGAGGCCCCTGCTGCTCCCGCTGCCAATGAGACCGCCGCTCCCGCTGAGAACGTGGAGCCCATGGCTGTGGCCCTGAAGGTATGGAGCCCCTCCGAGGATCAGAACCCGGATATGGGCGCCTGGCTGAACACCATGTGCGAGCAGTTCAACGAAGCGCATCCCGAGTGGGACATCACCTTTGAGTACGGTGTCTGCACCGAATCCGAGGCCAAGAAGCTGGTTCCCCAGGAC